>DASXJE010000257.1 GCA_036497565.1 Mycobacteriales bacterium | reverse complement strand
GTTCCTGGTCGTTGTGTTCGGGGCGCTGCACTCACCGATCGTCAGCATCCTCGGCGGCGGCCAGGACCCGATGGCGATCGGTTTCGCCCAGCGCTGGATGACTCCGAGCGTCGACCACCCGCTCGGCACCGATTCGGTCGGGCGGGACGTACTTGCGCTGACCGTGACGGGCCTGTGGACGTCGCTGAAGATCGGTGCGCTCGCGGGAGTGCTGTCCACCGTCATCGGGGTGATCATCGCCTTTCTCGCGGCGTACAAGGGCGGTTGGTTCGACTCCGTCCTGGCCTCGGTGACCGACCTCTTCCTGGTCATCCCGACCTTCCCGCTGCTGATCGCCTTCTCGGGTTTCGCGAAGAAAGTCAGCCTGCTGGAGATCGGCATCATCCTCGCGGTCTTCAGCTGGGCGGGCGCGGCGCGGGCGATCAGGTCGCAAGTGCTGAGCCTGCGCAGCCGCCCCTACATCGACCTGGCGAAGGTCACCAAGGCGCGCGACATGGAGGTGATCGTCTTCGAGTTGTTGCCGAACATGCTTCCCTACATCGCGCTCGGCCTCGCCTTGGCGGCGATCGGCTCGATCTTCGGCCTGGTCGGCCTGGAGATCATCGGGCTCGGGCCCAGCGGCCTGGTCGACCTCGGGCTGCTGATCAACACCGCCGTGTCGAGCGGCGCCCTGAGCCTCGGCGCGTGGCCGATCTTCGTGGCGCCGATCCTGCTCATCACGATCCTGTTCTTCGCGCTGAACCTGATCAACGTCGGGCTCGACGAGGCCTACAACCCCCGTCTTCGGAAGGTCGCCGGTGTTTGAGACATCCCCAGTTCTGGAGATCCGCGACCTCGTCGTCCATTACCGGACGACCCGCGGCGAGGTCGCGGCCGTCGACGGCGTGAACCTGACCGTCAACCGGGGCGAGATCCTCGGCATCGCCGGCGAGTCCGGCTGCGGGAAGAGCACGATGGCCATCGCCATCCTCGGGCTGATCCGTGCGCCGGGCTACATCGTCCGGGGCGAGGTGATCTTCCATCCCGACGGGGGCGAGCCGGTCGACCTGCTCAAGATGCCCGAGCGGGAGCTGCGGACCATCCGGTGGGGCAAGCTTTCCTATCTGCCGCAGGCGTCGATGAATTCGCTCAATCCTGTGGCCCGGATCCGTGACCAGTTCGTCGACGTGATGCGCGAACACGGTGAGAGCGACAACGCGCGGATGCGAAACCGGATCGTCGAGCTCCTCGGCGAGGTCGGACTGGAGCCCGCCGTAGCGGAGATGTATCCGCACGAGCTGTCCGGGGGCATGAAGCAACGGACGCTGATGGCGATGGCGGTGTCGCTGAACCCCGACCTGCTGATCGCCGATGAGCCGACCACGGCGCTCGACGTCACCATCCAGCGGGTGATCATCCAGAACCTCGCGGATCTGTCCGCGCGGCACGGCGTGACGCTGCTCGTCATCACCCACGACATGGGCGTGCACGCGCAGCTCGACGACCGGGTCGCCGTCATGTACGCCGGGGACGTGGTGGAGATCGGAGACGTGCGGCAGGTGTTCAAGGAGCCGGCGCACGACTACACCCGGAGCCTGATCGGGTCGATCCCCACCCTCGAGGTGCGGCGGCAGCCGACGCCCGCCAGTCCGATCGAGGTGGTGAGCCAGTGAGCGGGGACGCGACGCCCAAGAAGATCGCGGTCGAGAACGTCACCCAGATGTTTCCGGGGCGGCTCGGTGTCAAGGTGCGGGCGGTCGACAACGTCAGCTTCACGCTGTCCTCGGAGCCGGCGACCATCAGCAGCCTGGTCGGGGCGAGCGGCAGCGGCAAGAGCACCCTGGCCCGGATGATCCTGGGCCTGCAGAAGCCGACGGCCGGCCGGGTCACCTACTGCGGCAAGGACATCTTCAAGCTCTCCCGCCGCGAGCGTGACCAGTTCCGCCGGGACGTGCAGCCGGTGTTCCAGGACCCGTACTCGATCTTCAATCCCTACTATCGGGTCGACCGGGTGCTGTGGAAGGCGATCAAGAAGTTCCACCTGGTCGACGGCAAGTCCGACGCCGAGGCACTGATCGAGCGGTCCCTGACGGCGGTCCGGCTGAAGCCCGGCGAGGTCCTCGGCCGGTATGCCCACCAGCTTTCCGGCGGCCAGCGCCAGCGGTTGATGCTGGCCCGGCTGCACATGCTGCAGCCTTCCTTCGTCATCGCCGACGAGCCGGTGTCGATGCTCGATGCCCAGGTACGTAAGCACTTCTTGGACATCATGATCGAGTTCCAGCAGACCTACGGCATGACGACGCTGTTCATCACGCACGACCTCTCGACGGTCGCCTACGTCGGCGGCGACATGACGACCATCTTCAAGGGCCGGCTCGTCGAACAAGGTCCGGTCGAGCAGGTGATGACCCGGCCGAGCCACGCCTACACCAAACTGCTGCTCGCCTCGGTGCCGACACCGGATCCCGACCAGCGTTGGACCGACCGGGTCGACCTGTCCACCGGCGAACCGCGCATGGTGCCCGGGGACGGGCCACCGCGCATCGTGGCCGGTGACGAGGAGCAGGAATCGCCCGCGTCGGTCAGCTCCCGCGAATCACGCTAGCCGCCGAGGAAGTCGACCAGGACGCGGTTCAACGGCGCGGCGTCGACCTCCGGAAGCGAGTGGTGTGAGGCCGCCGGGAGGGTGTCGGTGACGACGTCCGGCAGCAACCGTACGGCGTTGGCCGCCACCTTGCCGACGTCGTGCGTCCTGCTCCGGCCGGCGAGCAGCACCAGCGTCGGCACGGTGCAATCGCGCAACCGCCCTGCTGCCGGCCGCCGGGCCATGACCACCTTGGACTTGGGGAAGTCGGCCGCCCCGAGCGAGGCGAGCCTGAGCCATGCCGGGTCCACCGGCAGACCACCGGTCTCCCACTCGACGAACGAGCGCTCGCGGGCGGCCGTCGGCCGGACCAGCAGCGGCACGGCCCGCAGGAGGTATCGCAGGCTGGTCCCGGCGAAGCACTGGTTGGGGTCGAGCAACGCCAGCCGGCCGATGTGGTGCGGCGCATGCAGAACGTAGTTGAGCGCGAGGTAGCCGCCGTAGGAGTGCCCGCACAGGTCCGCGTGGGCGAGGCCGAGGCCGTCGAACAGCCCGTCGAGCCAGTCCATCAGGTCCGCGAGCCGGCGGATGGGCCGGCCGTCGTGCATGCTCCGCCCGGCGTCCCCGATCGTGTCGACGGCGTAGACCCGGTGCCTGCGGGTCAGGTCCGCGACGTTGCCGAACCAGACGGTGGAGGTCGAGCCGGCGCCGGAGAGCAGGACCAACGGCACCCCGTCCGCCGGGCCGGCGATCTGCACGTGGGTGCTGCCGTAGGGCGAGGGCACGTCGCGCGACTCGACGGCGACCGGCCACTGCCCGAGGACCGCGTCGTAGGCCGCGAAGAACGCGGTCCCGGCCGGTGTCGTGGCGAAGGTGTGCGTCGCGGTGGAACCCGACGGCGAATCGTCGGCCATTGGTCTCTCCCGTCACGGTATTATCACGGTCGTCGATAATCTCGATGGTCGAGATATTACCTCGGAGGGGTGATGCGGTGAACCCGGGTAGGCAGGATGAGGACCCGGCGACCGGGCTGGTCCATCTGCTGCGCGGCCTCACGGTCGAACTCGACCTCTTCGGGGCGGAGTTCGCCCACCTGCACCGGCTGCACACCACGGACCTGCGCGCGCTGATCCACCTGCTGGACGCCGGCCGATCCGGCATCACGGCGACTCCGGGCTGGCTGGGCGAGCAACTGGGCCTGAACTCCGCGTCGATCACGGCGCTCGTCGATCGGATGGAACGGCTCGGCCACATCCGGCGGGTGCGGGACACCGCCGACCGGCGCCGGGTGATCCTCGTCGTCGAGGATCAAGCCGTCGAGCTCGGCTGGTCGTTCTTCGGGCCGCTGATCGCGGCGATGGTCACCGCGATGACGTCGTTCGACGAGGCCGAGTTGGCGACCGTACGCCGATTTCTGCTCAGCATGTCCGATGTCGTCGCCGCGGCGCGGTCAGGGTGAGGCCTATGGTGCGGGGTCGGCGGCTGTGGGCGGTGTTACCGCGGCCCGGGCGATCTGCGTGAAATCCTCGATGTCCTCGCGTCTGCGGCCCTTCGCCCAGACGAGCACCACTCGACTGGGTGCAACGTCCGGGACGTGTACGTAGACGACGTCCGCGCGGACGTAGTAGAGCGCGGTCGAGCGCGGGATGATGGCGATTCCGCGCTCCGCGGCCACGTGTTCAAGCTTCTCCTCCATGCTGCCGATCGCTCGTCGCTGCACCGGAGCGCCGCTGCGGAACTCGGTCGCGACAGCCCTCCACTCGGGCACGAGCTCGGGAGCCTCGAGCAGATGCAGGTCGGCCAGTTCGGCCACCGGAAGCGAGTGCCGGACCGCGAGGGGGTGCCCGGCGGGCAGCGCGACCATCCGGTCCTCGGTGAACAGCGGAAGCTGCGAGAGATTGCGCTCGTCGAACGGTGCACGCACGAAACTGACATCGACGCGGCCGTCGTGCACGACATCGGTCTGATCGGCCCACGACGTGCGCAGGACGTCGATGTCCATGCCGGGGTGCCGCTCGCGGAACCGCCGCGCCGCGGTCGTCACGACCAGTCCCGGCATGAAACCGATCGTGAACCGCGAAGTCCCACGTTCGGCGATCCGAACCCGTCGCTGCAGGGCAATCGCCGCCTGCAGAACGGGACGCGCGTCCTCCAACAGCTGCCGCCCGGCCGCGGTGAGGTCCGTGCCCCGCGCCGAGCGGGTGAACAGCGTTGCGTGCAGTTCCGCCTCCAGCGCTCGGATCTGGCGGGTGAGCACCGGCTGGGCGATGTGCAGTTGCTCTGCCGCTCGGGTCAGGTTGCCAGTCTCGGCGACCGCGACGAAGTAGCGCAGTTTGCGCACGTCGAGGTCGCTCGGCACACATCGACCATACCCGCCGGGTATCGATCACGACCGGACAGGTCTTGGACGAAACGTCCGGCGTGCGCCGAGAGTGGACTTCGACGATCACCAGCGAAAGGCATTCAGCAATGAGTATCTCCGGATCCCGTGTTCTCATCGTCGGCGGCACGTCAGGCATCGGGCTCGCTGTCGCGACGGCCGTGGTCGAACGCGGCGCCACCCCGATCGTCGCCTCGCGGCGCCCGGCCAGCGTCGACACCGCGCTCGCGGCCCTCCCCGAGAAGGCCGAAGGCGCAACGGTCGACCTCACCGACGAGGCATCCGTCATGGCGCTGGTGCAGCAACACGCGCCGCTCGATCATGTCGTCTACACCGCCGGCGAGCCGCTGGAACTCGTCCCATTGCGGGACCTCACCCCCGACATCGTCCGGTCCTTCTTCGAGACACGTTTCCTCGGCGCGATCGCCGTCGTACGCGCCGTTGCTCCGCTGCTGCGGGCCGGTGCTTCCATCACGCTGACGAGTGGCACGGCGGGCGATCGTCCGGGGGCGGGCTGGGCCCTCGGGGCGAGCGTGTGCGGGGCGATGAGTGCCCTGACCCGTGCCCTCGCCGTCGAACTCGCCCCGGTGCGGGTCAACGCCGTAGCGCCGGGAGTGGTGCGCAGCCCGCTGTGGGCGGGCATGTCCGAGCAGGACCGCGCCGCGATGTACGACGACGTCGCCGCCGCCACACCGCTGGGCCGGGTGGCGGAGGTCGAGGACGTGGCGCTGGCCTACGTCTACGCGATGCAGCAGGTTCACGGCACTGGCATCGTCATCACCGTGGACGGCGGGACGGTGCTGGCGTGAACGGCTCGATCCTTGTCACGGGTTCGGCCGACGGACTCGGCCTCGCCGCTGCTCGCGAGCTGGTCGCCGACGGCTATGCGGTAATAGGGCACGCCCGGAACTCCGCGCGCGCCGCACAGCTGCGGGCCCAGGTGCCCGATCTCGACGACGTCGTCATCGCCGACTTCGCTGCGCTCGACGAGGTCCGCGCCATGGCCGCCACGCTGGCCGACCGTGGAGCCTTACAGGCGATCATCCACAACGCCGGAGTCGGGTATCGGGAGCGGTGTCGCATCGAGACCGTGGACGGCCACGCTCACGTACTGCAGGTCAACGTCCTCGCGCCGTACCTGCTGACGGCGTTGCTGCCGAAAACCCAGCGGCTGGTCTGGCTCAGCTCCGGGCTGCATCGCGACGGTGATGCTTCGGTCGATGACATCGACTGGGCCCACCGCGCCTGGAACGGATTCCAGGCCTATGCCGACAGCAAGCTCTTCGACGCGACCCTGGCGATGGCGCTGGCCCGCCGGTGGGCGCAGGTGCTGTCCAACGCCGTCGAGCCGGGCTGGGTGCCCACCAGGATGGGCGGCCCTGGCGCCCCGGACGACCTCACGCTTGGCCACGTCACCCAGGCTTGGCTGGCCGGGGCGGTCGATCTCGAGGCGCAGTGCAGCGGCGACTACTACTTCCACATGGAGGCGGCCCCAGCGCATTACGCGATCCGGGACCACGAATTCCAAAACGAACTGCTCGACGCCTGTGCCCGATTGACCGGCGTCTGCCTTCCCGACTGATCGGTTCATCGGCGGGCGGAAGCTCGCGGTCACTCCTCCGGATTGCCGGGCGTCGGTTGGTTCATGCTCGTTTCACGGAGGAGTCGCACGGGTCCCAGGAGGCCGTGGTCGTGGACGGCTGTCGTCTGCATGGTCGGTGGCTTGCCGAGGATGCGTGCCCCGACGTCGTCCAAGTTCTCGTAGTAACCGCGCGCTAGCAGCCGATTGTTCAACGAGCTTGCGACTCGGATCGTCACTGTGTTGATGCCGGCGTGCATCTCGCTGGTGACATCGACGATGGGGCGCGAGGTGTCGAACCCGATCGGGTCGCCATCGTTGACGCTTGCCGCGCCGAGACCGCCGCCGGTCGAGCCGAGCTCCAGGACGTACCGTTCTCCTTCCTGTGGTCCGTGCTCGAGCGGCAGGCTGGCGGTGTACTCGCCGATTCCGGATACGTCGGGCCCGATCGTCGAAATACTCTGCCAGGGGCGCAGTTTGCCGTTACCGCCGTCCAGACGGGTGATGCGGGTGGTCGGTCGTGTTTCGCGGGTCACGTAGCCGAGTCCGCGGTCCTCGGTGATCAGCTCGCGGTCGCCGGCGTCCCAGCTCTCGACGGTGATGGCCCACTCGGAGAGTTCCGCCAGGGTCTCGCTCCGAGCCGGTTTGAGATCAGAGTGGCCGGGGACCGAGCGGTCGAGAGTGAACAGGGCCGTCTCCCCGGGTGCGAGGTCGACGGTGACGATGCTTCGGCCCTGCGTCTGCTCGACGCTGCCGGTATGCGGAAGGATGGCACCTGTCCATACGTCGACTCGGTAGACCGCTCCGGCGCCGGGGAGAGCTACCTGGACCGTGGTCGGCTCGCCGGTTTCGTAGCGGAAGTGGTAGAGGTACAGGTGCAGAAGGTCCCCGTCCTCGCGCAGGTGGGACAGCACATTGGGGTTGTCGCTGGTGAACTCAGCTCGTCCGATCACGCCGAGGCTTCTGAGTGTGGCGACAGTGCCGCTCGGATCATCGATCTCAGCAACCGTGGGAAGCGCAGTCAGCGCTTTCATCGTTTCGGCGAGCTCGCCGTCGCGCCCGTCGAGGCCCGGTGTGCGGGCAGCGGCATGGTCATGGTGCCAGTACTGCCCGTCGAACAGCTGCTTCAACTCGCGGGCCCCGTGCACGATGACGACCTTCAAGCCTTGGCGGGCCCACTCGAGAACCCTTCCTGCCGCGTCGGCGTCGAGTTCGCTCTGGAAGACGATCAGCGCCTGATAACCCGGGCCGTTCGGTTGAACCAGCCCGGCGGCGAAGGACACCTCGTCGCGCAGGAGCAGCGTTCCATCGAAGAATTCGTAGGTCCATCCGGCGTCCTGCATGCCCAGGTCTTGCCACCAGTGGTTCTGCCGATTCCGCATCCACCAACGACCGTAGGCATCTTCGTCAGGGACCCGATTGCCCTCGTGATCGAGAAAGGCGAAGCCCGACATGTTGTCGGTGAAGTGGTCGGTGCGCAGGATACCGACGTCGACCCGTGGTTTTCCCTGGCGGAGCATGTACTGGTAGCGGCTGACGGCCGCGGTCCACAGCGGGTAGAACTCCGCGGACGGTTGTCGGGTGTCGAAACGCTCGGAGAACATCGGCCACATGCCCTCGTGACCTGGCCATTGGGTCGTGCCTTCGGCGCCGGCGGTGCTGGCCCATCCGTGCAGGACCGTCTTGGTGATCCCCGCGGCGAGCTGAGTTGCGATGATCTGGTCGTAAAACCTGTGATCGAGGATGTGGTTGCGGGTCGTCGCGCCGGTCTCGGACGAGTACTGCTTGCCGAACAGGTGAGCGGGACCGGCCATCAGCCGGTACGCGTCGATCTGGGAGCCGAATTCGAGGGATTCCGTCTCGATTCCGTCGACCTCCGGACCGGGCCGGGTCAGCTCGAACGGCAGTCCGTAGCTGATCTCGGAACGAAGCCCCATGCCGTTGGCGTGCAGGAATGCCGCGAAGGGTCGCAGCATGTTCTCGATGTAAAGGTCTGTGAGGGTGCGGACGTAGTCGAACCGCACCTTCTCCACCTCGCCACGCTGCTCCTCGAGCGCCTGGTTGTGATAGACCGTGCCGGCGGCCATGCTCGGCACGGTTCTGGCGAGGAAGGGCAGCCACGGGCCGATGTCGTATCCGCGGCGACGCTGGAATTCGGCGCGGACGGTACGTCCCCAGAACAGTCCTGCAGCCCCGAACGTCGACAGCTCCAGAGAGTCCATATACATCTGGACCCGCGGGTTGCGGCTGATCTGTCGGCGCAGTGCCGGGGTGAGCACAACGGTGTTCCAGTAGTCGATGACGGCTTCCGCCCCGTCCGGGTCGAGGTAGTTCACCGTGTAGTTGACGGACGCCGACGGAGAGGCGGTCTGACCAGTTCCGTGCATCCAGTAGGTGAACAGCCGCCACCTGCCGGGCTCGGGGGCCGTCCAGTTCAGCGACTCGCCGTGCACCTGGTCCGTCAGGTCGATCACCGACCCGGCGTCGAGGATCGCTCCGGTGGCTGTCTCCTCGACGACACGAGCGGCAACGACGGCAACAAATGTCAGTGCCTGGATGGGGCCGCGCTCTCCGGGGATCATGCTGGTCTCCGGTCTGGCGTTCGGGTCGACCCGGGTCAGCGCGCCGTCGCGCGAGGCGCCGGCCGGTAGGTGTTCGATGGCGACGTCGAGTTCTTGGGCCGCCGCCGGATGGTCCGGACCGATAGTGGGGAGATTCGCGTTCGACCAGTTGGTGCCCGAGGTGAAGCTCACCGACATGTCGCGTCTGGTCGTCTCCTCGACGACGATCTGGGAATCGTGGACCCATTCTTCGGAGCCCCACCCGTAGCGGGCGTGGTCGATGTTCTCCTCATCCATGGCGAGGAACTCCATGCCGCCAAAGCCCAGTTGGTGCGCGGTGTCGATCTCATGCCGCAGCGTGGCGTCGGTGTGGAGGCCTTCGGCCAGCCACCACCGCACCTCAGGGCGGTACTCGATCGAGGGACGTCGTAGCGAACGGCTGAGGTCATCGATCGTCATGGTGTTGTCCTTTTGCGAAGGCGTGGCGGTCCGGCTGAGCTGTGTCGAGGGTGTGCCCGCAGGCCAGCATGCCTGACGCAGACCCGGCGGCCGGCGTCGAGGTAAGTGTTACCCGGCCGAGATCATCGCCGGCCCCGGGGGAAATCGCTTTCCGATCATTCGGTGACTGCGCGTGATATTGCGCGGGGTATCGACCGAGGATGTGCACACCACGTCACCTCCCGAGATGCCGGTCTGCGGATACCTCGGCATACTCGCCGGTCGCGGGCTGCGTGACGCCCGCCGAAGTGTCATCCGCCCGCGACGGAAGGAGCCTTCATGACGACCAACGTCGAGACCGGTGCCCACGAAGCGCCAGCGGGGCGCACGAGATGGACGCGACTGATCCCGATCGCCATCGTCGTCTACATCATCTCCTTCATGGACCGGACGAACATCGGCTTCGCGTTCGACGGGATCGGGAAGGATCTCCACGTCTCCGCCGGAGCCGAGGGACTCGCGGGCGGAATCTTCTTCATCGGTTATCTCGTCATGCAGTTGCCCGGCGGACACTTGGCCGAGCACTGGTCGGCGAAGAAGTTCGTCGGCATCATGATCCTGGTCTGGGGCGTCTTCGCCGTTCTTTCCGGCCTGGTGCAGGACTACACACAGTTGCTCATCGTCAGATTCATGCTCGGTGTCGCCGAGGGCGGTATCTGGCCGGCGATCCTCGTGCTGATCAGCCACTGGTTCCCGGCCCGGGAGCGGGCCCGGGCGTACGCATTCTGGATCATGAACATCGCCATCTCGTCGATCATCACCGCGCCGCTGTCCGGCTGGATTCTGTCCTTCAGCGACTGGCGCATGCTGTTCGTCGTCGAGGGGATCTTCCCGTTCCTGATCGCGGCGCCGCTGTGGTTCTGGTTCGCTGCGGACCGGCCGAGTGACGCCGCCTGGTGCAGCCGGGAGGAGCGGGACTACATCGAGACGTCGCTGGCCGCGGACAACGCCGGCCAGCCGGCCAACGCCGGTTATCGGCAGATCCTGCGCAGCAGCGTCGTGTGGAAACTGGTCGGCGTGTATTTCCTGATCCAGATCGGCTTCTACGGCCTCAATCTCTGGCTGCCGCACGAGGTGGAGCAGGTCACCGGGGGCGGATCTGTGGCGGTCGGGTTCCTGACCGCGGTGCCGTACGTCTTCGCGATCGTGGGTCTGTGGATCAACGGCCGCGCCGCGGACCGGAACGGTCGTTACCGCCTGCACGTGTTCGTGTCGATGGTGGTCGGCTCGGTCGCGCTCGTCCTGTCGGTCGGCGTCGGCAACATCGCCGCTGTGTCGATCCTGTTCCTGAGCTTCGCCATGATGGGAGCCTTGGCCTACGACGGCCCGTTCTGGGCCAGCGCGTCCCGCGCCGTACCGGTCGCTCTCGCCGGTGGCGCCATGGGTCTGATCAACGCGCTGGGTAACCTCGGCGGCTTTGCCGGCCCGTATCTCGGTGGCTGGCTGCAGGATCGGACCGGCGGCAGTTTCTTCGCCACGTCCCTCGTGCTCGCCGTCGCCCTGTTCCTCGCCGGCCTGGTGATGATCTGGGTGGGTCGCCGCGGCGACCGGGACGGTGGCGTCGTCGCCGTCGACACCCGCGAGGGTGCGAAGGCGGGAACCAACTAGGCGGGCACGCTCGCCCCGCCGGATTGCTGGAAACGCCTGCCGCGTACCCGTTCCGAGACGCCGGTCCGGTCGAGGTACGGCGTGATCCCGCCGAGGTGGAACGGCCAGCCCGCGCCGAGGATGAGGCACAGGTCGATGTCGGCCGGCGCCGCGACGACGCCCTCGTCGAGCATCAAGCCGATCTCCTCGGCGAGCGCGTCCAGCGAGCGGGCGCGTAGCTGCTCGACGGTGCTGGGGTCGCCGCCCTGCTCGATCAGGGCGGCGACCTCCGGGTCGACCGTCGGAACGCCGTCCGCCCAGAGATAGATGCCGTTCTTGCCGGCGGCAACGACGCGGGCGAGATTGTCGCTGACCGCGAAGCGGTCGGGGAACGCGGTGTGCAGGGTCTCGGCCACGTGCAGCGCCACCGCCGGCCCGACGAGAGCGAGCAGCACGAACGGCGTCATCGGCAGGCCGAGCGGTGAGAGCGCCCCGTCGGCGACCTCGATCGGCGTTCCCTCGTCGACGCTCGCGATCACCTCGCCGAGGAATCTGGTCAGCAGCCGGTTGACCACGAACGCCGGCGCATCGGCGACGAGCACGCACGACTTCTTCACCTCGCGCCCGACCGCGAGTGCCGTCGCCAGGGACGCATCGTCGGTCGCCGGCGTGCGAACGACCTCGACCAACGGGAGAACGGCGACCGGATTGAAGAAGTGCAGCCCGACGAGCCGCTCGGGGTGCGCTATGCCCGCGCCCATCCGGGTCACCGACAGGCTGGAGGTGTTGGTCGCCAGCAGGCAGGTCGGGGAGACGACACCTTCGACGTCGGCGAAGACCTTCTGCTTGACCTCGAGATCTTCGAACACCGCCTCGATCACGAGATCGGCGTCGGTGAAGGACGGTCGCAGGTCCGGTGAGCCGCTGACCAGTGCGGTCAGCCGGGCGGCCTCGTCCGCGCCCACCCGACCCAACGCTTGGAGCTTCTCGATCTCGGAATGGACTGCCGCGACCCCCGCCTCGACCCGTGCGGCGTCAACGTCGGTGAGCACGACCGGCACCCGCAGCCGCCGGACGAAGAGCAGGGCGAGCTGGCAGGCCATCAGGCCCGCTCCGACGATCCCGACCTTCGTCACCGGCCGGGCCAGTGCCCGATCCGGTGCGCCGACCGGGCGCCGGGCCCGTCGCTGCACCAGATCGAAGGCGTAGGCCCCGGCCCGGAACTCCTCGCTCATGATCAGGTCGGTCAGCGCCTCGTCCTCGGCCGCGAAGCCCTCGTCGAGGGTCGATGCGCGGGCCGCGGCGATCAGGTCGAGCGCACGGTACGGCGCAGGCGCCGCTCCGTGCAGCTTCGCGTCGGCACCGGCCCGACCTCGACGTACTGCGTCGTCCCACCCGGGACCGCGGTCGACGGCGCGTCGATCGACGTGGTGGTCGCCGCGCAGGATGCCGGCCGCCCACTCCAGCGACCGCTCCAGGAAGTCGGCCGGATCGAACACGGTGTCGGCGATGCCGAGCTCGAGCGCCTGTGCCGGCTTGAGCATCCGGTTGTTGGCGAGCGCGTTGTCGACGATGACCCGCACTGCGCCGTCGGCGCCGATCAGGTTGGGGAGCAGCCAACAGCCGCCCCAGCCGGGCACGATGCCGAGGAAGCACTCCGGGAACGCCAGCGCGCCCGCGCCCGAGGACAGCGTGCGGTAATGACAGGCCAGGGCGAGTTCGAGTCCACCGCCGAGCGCCACGCCGTTGACGAACGCGAACGTCGGCACGGTGCTCTCGCGGAAACGCCGGAAGACGCGGTGCCCGAACCGGGCGACGTCGCGTGCCTGTTCGCGGCCGGTCACCCGGGCGGCGCCGTCGAGGTCGGCTCCGGCGGAGAAGATGAACGGCGTGCCGGTGACGCCGATCGCCGCCACACCGGGGGAGTGCGCCTCGATCTCGTCGACGGCGGCGTCGAGTGCGGCCAGGCCGCCCGGACCGAAGGTCGCCGGACGGGTGTGGTCACGGCCGTTGTCGAGGGTGATCAGGGCGACCGGTGCGGGCACGCCGGGAACGTCGAGATAGCGCACCCGCGCTTCGGTCACCACCTCGTCGGGCCAGGACCCGGCCAGGGAGGTCGCGGAGTCCGCCGTCGTCACTGTTGCCCCTTCCAGTGCGGGTTCTCCCAGATGACGCTGCCGCCCATCCCGATGCCGACGCACATGGCGGTGAGGCCGTAGCGCACCTCCGGGTGGTCGGTGAACTGCCGCGCGAGCTGGGTCATCAGCCGTACGCCGGAGGACGCCAGCGGGTGCCCCACCGCGATCGCGCCGCCGTAGAGATTGACCCGCGGGTCGTCGTCGGCGATCCCGAAGTGATCGAGGAAGGCCAGCACCTGAACGGCGAACGCCTCGTTGAGCTCGAACAGACCGATGTCGTCGAGGGACAGGCCGGTGCGGGCCAGGACGCGTTCGGTGGCCGGGATCGGGCCGACGCCCATCACCTCCGGCTCGACGCCGATGTAGCCGAAGCCGACCATGCGCATCGCCACCGGGAGCCCGAGTTCGCGGGCCGTGTCCTCACCGGCGACGATGCAGCCGGCGGCGCCGTCGTTGAGGCCGGCGGAGTTGCCGGCGGTCACCCGGCCGTGCGGCCGGAACGGCGTCGGCAGCGCGGCCAGATCCTCGACCGTCGTACCTGGACGTGGCGGTTCGTCGACGGTTGCGAGCCCCCACCCGAGCGCGGCCGACCGGACCGCCACGGAGACCAGGTCCGGCTCGATCTTGCCGTCCGCGTAGGCCTTGGCGAGCTTGGCCTGGCTGGCGGCCGCGAACCGGTCCGCCCGGGCGCGGGTGATGCCCGGCATCCGGTCGTGGAGGTTCTCCGCGGTCTGTCCCATCACCAGCGCCGACGGATCGACCAGCCGTTCGGCGAGGAACCGCGGGTTGGGGTCGACGCCGTCGCCCATCGGATGGTGGCCCATGTGCTCGACACCGCCTGCGATGGCGACGTCGTAGGCACCGGCGGCGATTCCGCTCGCGACGGTCGTCACGGCTGTCATGGCGCCGGCGCACATGCGGTCGATCGCGAAGCCGGGCACCGAGGCCGGCAGGCCGGCCAGAAGCGCCGCCGTGCGGCCGATCGTGAGGCCCTGGTCGCCGGTCTGCGTGGTGGCCGCGACGGCCACCTCGTCGACCCGCTTCGGCGGCAGTTCGGGATGGCGGCGCAGCAATTCACGGATGACCCGGACGATCATGTCGTCCGCGCGGGTCTCGGCGTAGAGGCCCGTCGGGCCGGCCTTGCCGAAGGGGGTACGGGCGCCGTCGACGAAGACGACCTCACGCCGGCTGGCGAGCATGGACCCTCCCGGGTGGGCAACGGCGGGCAGAGCCGATGTTACCGGTCAGTAGCGAGCCGGCCGGCCCGGTTCGGGACAGGTCACAGCACGAACCGGAAGACGAGGAAGAGGCCGATCGCCACCGCGGCGAACAGGAAGCACCAGCCGACGTCCTGTGCCCGGCCGTTCCCGGTCGACCCGGCCTGGGGCCCGGTGGTCACGACTGCTGTCCCTGCTGCTGTCTGTGCTGCGCGGCGTCCAGCGCCGCCGCCAGTGGTGCCGCGGTGAGGTCGATCTGCCACGGCCGCGCGGCCCGGTCCCGGAGCACCGCCGCGACGGCGTCCGCGGTGAGCGGCTCGGGCGGGCGCCACGCCAGCCGGCGTACGGCGTCGGGCGCGACGAGGTTCTCGGTCGGGATGGCGAGGTGCTCGGCGAGGCCGGTGGTCGCGGCCCGGGCCGCGACCAGGCGGGCGGCCGCCTCCGGATCGCGGTTGGCCCACCGGTTGCTCGGCGGCGGAGTCTCCGCATCGTTGACCGGGGTCGTCGGCGGGAGGTCGGCCGCCGGCAGGTCCCGAGCCTCGGCGATCGCGTGCCACCAACGTTCGAGGAGCCGGCGGTTGCCACGCCCGGAGAAGACCGGCAGTGCCCGCAGTTCCTCGGCCGACGCCGGATCCGCCAGCGCCGCCGCGATGATCGCGGAGTCGGGGAGCACCCGGCCGGGCGCCAGATCCCGCTGTCGGGCGATCTCGTCGCGGGTGAACCACAGCGAGCGGACGGTCGCGAGCGCGCGGGCGTTGCGGATCTTGTGGATCCCGGATGTGCGGCGCCAGGGGTCTGTGCGCGGCGCCGCCGGGGGTGCGGCGACGAGGGCGGCGAACTCCTGGGTCGCCCAGTTCAGCCGGTCGGCCGCCACGAGCGCGGCGTACAGCCCGTCGCGGAGCTCGACGAGCAACTCGACATCGAGTGCGGCGTAGACCAGCCAGTCGTGGGGGAGCGGCCGGGTGCTCCAGTCCGCCGACCCGTGGCCCTTCTCCAGGCTCATCCCGAGAACCCGCTCGAGGATCGAGGCCAGCCCGACCCGCGGGTAGTTCAGGAGCCGGCCGGCCAGCTCGGTGTCGAAGAGGGTGCGCGGCCGGGCACCGAGTTCGGCGAGGCAGGGGAGGTCCTGGCTCGCGGCGTGGATCACCCACTCGGTATCGGCCAGCGCCCGGTCGAGCTCGGACAGGTCCGGGCAGCCGAGCGGGTCGATGAGGATCGTCCCGGCGCCGGCACGTCGGAGTTGCACCAGATAGGCGCTCTGGCCGTAGCGGTAGCCGGAGGCGCGTTCGGCGTCGACCGCGACCGGTCCGGTGCCCGCGGCCAGCCGCTCGCACGCAGCCGTCAAGCCGGCAGCGGTCGTCACCGGATCAGGCACACCGTCCCGTGGCGCATGCAACACCGGTACCGGTGGTGCGGACGGGGCGTCGGTCGGGGTGGGCTCGGCAGCCAACGTCAGCGGATGACCCCCGCGCGCATCACCAGGGCCACCATCTCGGCCCGGTCACCGGTCCCGAGCTTGCGGGCGATCCGGGCCAGGTGGCTCTTGACCGTCAGTGCAGACAGGCTCAGGGCGTCGCCGATCTCCTTGTTGGACTTGCCGTCGGCGACGAGTCGGAGCACTTCGACCTCGCGGGCCGACAGGTCGGACACGCCCGAGTCGCTCCGGCCGCCGCGCAGACCGGCGGCCAGGAGGGAAGCCACCGAGGGATCGGCGTAGACGCCGCCGTCGAGGACCCGCCGGACCCCGTCGGCGACCACGGATGGGGACGCGGATTTGAGCAGATAGCCCTGGGCGCCGGCGACGAATGCCGCGCGGACGGAGTAGGGATCGTCGGCGGCGGACAGCACGACCAGGCGGGTCCAGCCCGCCTCGCGCAGCTCGCCGAGCAGGTCCAACCCGTTGCCGTCCGGGAGCCCGAGGTCGAGGACACACAGGTCCAGCGGACCGGTGGAGTGGGCTCGCGCCCGGGCCTCGGAGATGCTCGCCGCCTCATAGACCTGGGAAGCACCCATGGTCTGCAGGCGCGTGATGATCGATTCCCGGAGAAGAGGGTGATCATCGACGACGAGGGCGGTGAACTGGTCGCCGGTGAACGGTGGCGACGTCACGGGCATCGGGGTCGCCTCGGCTGTTTGACCGCTGGCGTTCTCTACTACCACCCTGGGTCCTCCCTGTCCGTGCCGTCCGCCGGCAGTGTCTTCGATCCCCGGCGTGTGTCGAACGCCGTACGATCGGTCCATATGGAACGGCCACGATGATCCCGTTGACCACTAGGAATGCTACTCCGTTCGGGGTATTTTGTGCGGGGGTTGCGTGGGCATGAGAACTCCACGGACCACGAGGTGGACGAGACCGGCTCACCGCGTTCGATCGGCGAGACGCGGGCGCCGCTTGAGAAAAGAGGTGCCTCTATGCGGCGCTTGATAGCGCGGATTACGGCGACGTTGGCGGCCCTTGGGCTCGCCGTGGGCATCGCGGTGACCGGTGGGCATGCGGTACGGCCCGCCGACGGATCGTCCTGGAGCCTTGCCGGCTCGTCCTGGAGCTTCTCCACGGTCCAGCAGCCGCACGTCTGGGGACCCGCGGACCGGCGGTGAACTCTCGGCAGAAGATCCTGCTGACAGCCGGGCTGCTCGGGGCCGCTGCTGCGGTCCTGTGCGTGCGCCTCGGCTGGGGCTCGCCGGCGTGGTGGGCACTCCCCGCCTTCGTCGCGGCCGTGACCGCGGCCGAATTCGCCACCGTCCGGATGGTGATCGGCCGGCAGGGGTATTCCGTCGCGTTGACCGACGCCTTCGTGGCGATCGGTTTCGTCCTCGCCCCCGGTGCGTGGATCCCGCTCGGGGTGTTGCTGGCGTTCCTGCTGGCCAACGCCCGGCGGTCGCCGTGGATCAAGCTGGTCTTCAACCTCACCCAGTACCCGTGCGCCATCGCGGCCGGGCTGCTGGTCACCCAGACCCTCGGCAGCGGGATAGCGCAGGCCGCGGTCGGCCTGGTTGTCTTCGCCTGCCTCAACTACCTGCTGGTCGCGATTCCGATCGCGATCACCGCCCACCGTCCCTACGCCGCGGTCGTCGCCGAGACCAGCGGCCTGGGCATGATCCACGTCGCCGGCAACATCTCCCTCGGCCTGCTCGCCGCCTGGCTGGCCGAGAACGCGCCCCTCGGCTTGCTCGGTCTCGTCGTTCCGCTGGTGCTGCTGTGGTGGTCCTACCGCCAGCAGACGGAGCGCACGGCCGAGGCGAGACTCTTCGCGGAGTTGGCCCGCGGCCGCGAGCAGATCGCCGCCACCTCGGTCGACACGTCGGCACACGTCCTGCTCACCGCGGCGGCCCGCCTCTTCGGCGGGGCCGAGGTCGAGATGCTGCTCCGGCACCCCGACGGACCGGTTCGGTATGTCGGCGACGAGCACGGCGTCATCCGCAGGGAGCGGGTCGACAGCAGCGCCTTCGCCGCCCCGTGGGTGCTGCGCACGATGGGCGCCCGGGGCGTGCTCACCGGCGTGGACGCCGATCGTCCCTTCTGCTCGGCGGTGCTCGGCGATCCGGGCCGGCCCCTTGCGGTGCTGATCGCCCGGCGACCGAAGCGGGCCGGCGGATTCGAGCGGCTCGATGCCCGGCTCGCCCAGGTGCTCGTCGGCCAGGCCGAGGCCTGGTTGTCGGTCGCGGATCTGGCCGCCCGACACGACGTGGCGATCGGGCAGGTCGAAGCCTACGGTGACGCCGCCCGTGCGCTCGGCGACCTGGGTGCCTATACGGCGCCCGCGCTCGTCGTCCTGCGTGAGTCGGCCGAACGGCTGTCCCGACTCGCCTTTTCCTTCACCGGCCCCGATCCTGTGCGGGACATCGTCGATGAGCTGCACGCGGTCGAACGCGCCGTCGCGTCCCTGCTCGGTGCGGTGGCCCTGACCAGCGAACCCGAGCTGATCGGCCCCGCCGACCATCATCGCGCCCCCACGGTGGGCACCGACTCCGAGTGGACGACGACAGGACGGCTCGACGCAGTCGAGACCCGGTGAGCCGCGGGGGTCGACCGCGGCTGTTGCCGCTGCCTGCCTGGGTGGCGGTGGTCCTCTTCACGACCATCCTCGCGGTGCTCGTCGTCGTGGGGGTCATCCTTCGCCTCGGCGGGAACGGGTCCCTGGTCGCGGCGCTCGCCGCGGGGCTCGGTGTCGGGCTGCTGATCACCGCCGCCGGAGCCTTTGTCGCGCACGGCATCGGGCTCGACATCCGCCGGCTGGCGGCCTCCGCGGTGCACCGGTCGTCCCCGGCCGATCCGCGGGGTCTCTCCGTCGCCGCCGAGCGGATCAGCGAGCTGCAGGAGATGGGGCGGCTGCTCGACGCGCTGCAGTTGCGGGCCCGCGTCGCCGAGGAGATGGCCGAGCAGGCGCAGCGTTCGGCGCACACCGCCGGTGCCGGGATGTTCGAGCTACTCTCCGGGCTGGTCGCCGCCGAGGAGGCCACCCGCGGACAGCTCTCGGCCGATCTGCACGACACCGTCGCCCAGACCTTGATGGCGGCCCGCTCCCTGCTCGGGAACCCGGAGGGTCAGCCCGGGGCGTGGGAGCGGGTACGCGAATTCGTGGAGGACGCGGAGGAGCAACTGCGGGCGGCGATGGCCAGGACCAGGCCCCCGGAACTCCGCGACGGCGACCTGGCGTCCGCGGTCGCGGGCCTGCGGCGGGAGATGGCGGCGCGCTACCTGCTCGACGTATCGCTGAGATGGCCGACCGAGCCCTACCCGCTTCCCCTGGTGTCGGCCGTGACCATCTACCGGTTCTTCCAGGAAGCCCTGCTCAACGTGGTCAAGCACGCCGATGTCGACGAAGCGCATGCCTCGCTGGCGATCGAGGGCGACTACCTGATCGCCCGGGTCACCGACGACGGTCCCGGCTTCGATCCGGACGCCGTGCAGTCCACCGGGGGCAGGCACGTGGGGCTCGGTCTGCTGCGCGAGCGGGCCCGCCTGGCCGGCGGGAGTTTGGTGGTCACCTCGGCCATCGGCCAGGGGACGGTGCTGACGCTCCGGCTTTCGCTCACCCCGCAGTCACCCACCCGCGATCCCGGGCGCATCACCACCTCGAGCGAGCTGCCCTAGGGCTGGCGCGCGATCCCGGCGCGGCCCGGCAGGCTCACCACTCCGGACGGCGGGAGACCGGCGGCGGTGCACAACAGATCTGCCCACGCCGACAGGTGCGGACGCAGGTCGGAATCCAGCGGGGTCCAGGATGCGCGGATCTCCACGCCGACGGTGTGCGCCGGCCCGGCGAGGTCGCCGAACCGCGCGGACGCGGTCTGTGTCACCGTGCCGCCCGCGGCGGTATAGCGGGCGCCCTTGTCGGTGAGGGACTCGACCAGCCAGCTCCAGGCGACCTCGGCAAGCAGCGGATCGTTGGCCATCTCGGTGTCGAGCTCGGTGCTCGCATAGGTCACCAGGCGCAGCGTGCCGCCCCAGGCGCCCACGCTGTCCGGATCGCCGAGCAGCACCAGCCGGCCGCTGGCCGGAACGTCGGTGCCGAGCTCGACTTCCGCGGTGATCGCGTGCGACCACGGGGCGAGCCGTTGCGGCGGACTGATCTCTTCGAGGACGACCTCAGGACGCAACGCGCACGATGCGAGGCTGGCGACAGCACGCGCGAACTCGATGGGCGCCGCAGCACTCCGATGAGACCCGGCCACGAGTCGAGCCTACGGCTGCCTGCGGGCCCGGGAGGCCCGGCGCGCCGGATGAACGCTCACGCGGCCACGTGCACAGTGCGTTCCGTGGCCGGTGTGGTCGCAGTGTCGCGAGTGACAGCGGTGACAAGCGCACCACAGCCCACGCACACCAGGTCTGGGCAGTCCGCGCCGTGCCCGTCGACACACGGTGGGACTTCGAACGCCTCGTGTTGCCCGCATATCGCGCAGTGACGCCAGGTCAGCGACGTCGTGAACATCGCGTCCTCACCTTCCTCACTGGTCCCACCGGCGACGGTGCCACGGGCGGGTGACGGTTTCGCGTAGGCGCCGCGGCGTGTCGGAGCCTGCATGCGACGATGAGTCGTCATGGTCCCCAGCCCGCGAACCGGCGCCGCCGCCGCGCCCGCCACCCCGCCGGCCGTCCAGGAGTCGTCGCTGCTCCGGGCCGCCCGCGGCGAGCCGACGTCGACCACCCCGGTCTGGTTCATGCGGCAGGCCGGCCGGTCGTTGCCGGAGTACCGCGCCGTACGGGACGGGATACCGATGCTCGAGGCGTGCCGGCGACCCGACCTGATCGCGACGATCACCCTGCAACCGGTGCACCGGCACCGGGTCGATGCCGCCGTCCTGTTCTCCGACATCGTGGTGCCGCTGGTCGCGAGCGGACTCGACATCGAGATCGCGCCAGGGGTGGGGCCGGTACTGGCCGATCCGATCCGTACCCGGGCCGATCTGGTGCGGGTCCGTCCGCCCGACCCCGAGGAGATCGGGTTCGTCGCCGACGCGGTCCGCCTCGTGGTCCGCGACCTCGGTGGCATCCCGCTGGTCGGCTTCGCCGGTGCGCCGTTCACGCTGGCCAGCTACCTCGTGGAGGGCGGTCCATCCCGAACCCACGCCCGGACCAAGGCGCTGATGCACGGCGAGCCCGAACTGTGGGCCACCCTGCTCGATCGACTGGCCGACACCGCGCTGATGTCCCTGCGCGCGCAGGTCGAGGCCGGTGCCGCCGTGGTGCAGCTCTTCGACTCCTGGGCCGGAGCGCTCTCCGACGCCGACTACCGGCGTTTCGTCCTGCCGCACAGCCGCAAGGTCCTCGACGGCCTGGCCGACCTGCCGGTACCCCGCATCCACTTCGGGGTCGGCACCGGCGAGCTGCTGCCCGCGATGGCGGAGGCCGGCGCGGACGTCGTCGGCGTCGACTGGCGGATCCCGCTCGACGAGGCCGCCCGCCGGGTCCCGGGCCACGCGCTGCAAGGCAACCTCGACCCGGCGCTCCTGCTGGCCGACTGGGACGTCGTGGAGCGGGAGGTACGCCGGGTCCTCGACGAGGGCCGTGCGGCGCCCGGCCACATCTTCAACCTCGGCCACGGCGTACTCCCCGAGACCGATCCGCAGGTGCTGACCCGGGTCGTCGAGTTGGTGCACGAGGTCACGACACGCTGATGGCTCACGTCGTCGTCGTCGGCGCGGGGATCGCCGGGCTCTCGGCCGCCTACGCGATCGCGCAGGACGATCCGGCCATCGAGATCACCGTCGTCGACGGGGCCCGCCGCATCGGCGGCAAGCTGACCGCGGGCGAGATCGGCGGGACCGTCGTCGACGCCGGTGCCGAGGCGATGCTGGCCCGCGCGCCCGAGGGCGTCGAGCTGGCCCGCGCCGTCGGGCTGGGCGACGACATCGTCCACCCGGCGACCGGGTCCGCGTCGCTCGCGGTGGACGGGGGCCTGCGGCCCATTCCCGGCGGCACGGTGATGGGCGTGCCGGCCGACCTGGCAGCCGTTGCCGCTGCCGGGGTGCTCACCGCCGCCGCCATGCGGGCCGTGTCCGCCGAGCCGGAGCATCCGGGTGAGCCGGTGACCGACGACGTGTCCGTCGGCGACCTCGTCGGGTCCCGCCTCGGGACCGAGGTGGTCGACCGGCTCGTCGACCCGCTGCTGGGCGGTGTCTACGCCGGCCGGGCGGGCGTGCTCTCGCTGCAGGCGACCGTGCCCACCCTCGCCGGCGCGATGCGCGACCACGGATCGGTCGTCGCCGCGGCCCGCGCCGCGTTGGCAGCCACGCCACGGCGTGACGGCCCGGTCTTCGCGACGCTGCGCACCGGTCTCGGGACGCTCCCGGCGGCGGTGGCCCGCGCGTCCGGCGCACGGCTTCTGCTCGGCCTCCCGGTGCGCCAGATCCAGGCCACCGGCGCCGGTTTCCGGGTCGTCTTGGGGCCGGTGCCGGACCCGACCGTGCTCGACGCCGACGCCGTGATCGTCGCGGTCCCGGCGCAGAAGGCGGCCGGGATGCTCGGGGACCTCACGGCGTGGGCGGCGCACGAGCTCAGCAGGATCGACTACGCCAGCACGGCCCTGGTCACGCTGGCCTACCCCGCCGCGGAGCGGTGGCCGGCCGGCAGCGGCGTGCTCGTCGCACCCACCGAGAATCGGGCGGTCAAGGCGCTCACCTTCAGCTCGCAGAAGTGGGCGCACCTCGCCGGCGGGCCGGCGATCGTCCGCGCCTCGGTGGCCCGGCACGGCGAGGAGCGGGTGTTGCAGCGCCCCGACGACGAGTTGGCCGACCTCGTCATCGCCGACGTCGCGGCGCTGACCGGGGTCGTGACCCGGCCGGCCGAGATGCGGGTCACCCGCTGGGGCGGGGCGCTCCCGCAGTACGCGGTCGGTCACCTGGACCGGGTGCGCCGGATCCGGGCCGAGGTCGACCGGGTGCCGGGGCTGGCGGTCTGCGGCGCGGCGTACGACGGGGTCGGGGTGCCCGCCTGCATCCGCACGGGACGGCAGGCCGCGTCCCGGGTGCTCGCCCACCTCGCCGTCGAGCGACAATCAGAACATGGCTGACGGAAAGAAGGCGCGCGAACTCAACGCCCAGGTGCGCTACACGATGTGGTCGGTGTTCCGGGCCCGCACCGACGCTCAGCGGCTGCCGGACGACGACCGCCGGCAGGTCGCGGAGGAGGTCGACGCGCTGTTCGAGCAGATCGGCGCGAAGGACGTGGTGGTGCGCGGCAGCTACGACGTCTCCGGCCTGCGCGCCGACGCCGACTACCTGATCTGGTGGCACGCGCCGCGCGCCGAGGACCTGCAGGAGGCCTACGCGCGGCTGCGGCGGACCCGGCTCGGGCGGGCCAGCGAGCCGGTGTGGTCGGCACTTGCCCTGCACCGGCCGGCGGAGTTCAACAAGAGCCACCTGCCGGCTTTCCTCGCCGGTGAGGAGCCCAAGCGGTTCGTGTGCGTCTATCCGTTCGTGCGCTCGTACGAGTGGTACCTGCTCCCCGACCAGGAGCGGCGCTCGATGCTCGCCGAGCACGGCGTGATGGCCCGCGAATTCCCCGACGTCCGGGCCAACACGGTCGCGTCGTTCGCGCTCGGTGACTACGAGTGGGTGCTGGCGTTCGAGGCCGACGAGCTGCACCGGATCGTCGACCTGATGCGGCACCTGCGGGGCGCCGCCGCGCGTCGGCACACCCGCGAGGAGACGCCGTTCTTCACCGGCACCCGCAAGCCGCTGAGTGAGTTGGTCACCGCCCTGCCGTAGCGGGGCACCGTCGGCTCAGGCCTCGGCCGGCTCCAGGGTGAGGCTGACCGAGTTGATGCAGTAGCGGTCGCCGGTCGGCGTCTGCGGTGCGTCGTCGAACACGTGCCCCAGGTGGGAGTCGCAGGTGGCGCAGCGCACCTCGGTGCGGGTCATGCCCAGACTGCGGTCCTTGATCAGCTTGACGCGGTCCTCGGCGAGCGGGGAGAAGAACGACGGCCACCCGCAGTGGGAGTCGAACTTCGTGTCGCTGCGGAACAGTTCGGTGCCACAGGCCCGGCACCGGTAGACGCCGACGGTCTTCGTGTCGACGTATTCGCCGGTGAACGGGCGCTCGGTGTCCGCCTCACGCAACACGGCGTACTGCTCCGGCGTCAGCTGGGCGCGCCACTCGTCCTCGGTCTTCTTCACGGTCTCCATGCCACCACGGTACGGCGGCCCGCCAGTGGCCGGCAGGCTCAATTGCCGAGGAGCAGGCCGAGCAGGGTGATCACGCCCTCGACCACGGCGACCGCGAGGGGCAGCAGCAGGGCGACCACCACGACCTTGGCGACGAGCCGGCGCCAGCCGCGCGCCCGCGCCGCGCCGACGGCGAAATCGCCCACACCGGCGATGTAGCCCTCGACGCTGTACGGGGACGGCCGCCGCTCCTGCCCCGGCTCGACGAAGCGCACATAGGCCTCCGTCGTGGCCCGGGCCCGGTCCTCGTTCGCGGTGCCCATCCGTTGAGTGTGACGCAGCGGGGCGCCGTGGGCCAGCGACGTCGGAAATGCCCGGTCGCGATGTCTTATTCGGCCCGGCCGGAGCGCGTGATCGCCTACCGTGGCGGCATGCCAGCAGCTGCCGCGGAGATCGAGGTCGGGCCCCGGGTGGTCCGCGTCTCCCACCCGGACAAGCTCTACTTCCCGGAGCGGGGGATCACCAAGCTCGACGTCGTGCAGTACTTCCTCGCGGTCGGCGACGGGATCCTCGCTGCCCTCCGTGACCGCCCGACCACGCTCGAGCGCTGGCCAGGCGGCGTCTTCGAGGGGGCGAAGCTGTCCACCCGCCAGGACAACAAGGGCGACGCCTTCTTCCAGAAGCGCATCCCCAAGGGCGCCCCCGAGTATGTGGAGACGGCCCGCATCGCCTTTCCCAGCGGCCGGTTCGCCGACGAGGTGTGTGCCACCGAGCTGGCGGTGATCGCCTGGGCCGCCAACCTCGGGACCCTCACCTTCCATCCCTGGCCGGTCAACCGGGTCGACGTCGACCACCCGGACCAGATGCGGATCGACCTCGACCCGCAGCCGGGCACCGACTTCTCCGACGCCGTCCGGGTCGCCCATGAGCTCCGGAACGTCCTGGACGAGTACCAGCTGGTCGGGCACCCGAAGACCTCCGGCGGGCGCGGGCTGCACGTCTACGTGTCGATCCAGCCGCGCTGGACCTTCACCCAGGTACGCCGGGCCCTCATCGCCGTGGGGCGCGAGCTCGAACGCCGGATGCCCGACCGGGCGACGATCAAGTGGTGGAAGGAGGAGCGCGGCGAAAAGATCTTCATCGACTACAACCAGGCCGCGCGTGATCGCACGATCGCCTCGGCCTATTCGATCCGGCCGACCGCGAAGGCGCTGGTCTCCGCTCCCGTCCATTGGGAAGACATCGACGACATCCGGCCGGACGACTTCGACGTCTTCACCATGCCGCCGCGGTTCGCCGCGGTCGGCGACCTGCATTCCGGGCTGGCCGGGGAGGCGTTTTCCCTCGAGCCGCTGCTCGACCTCGCCGCACGCGACGAGCGTGACCACGGCGCCGGCGATCTGCCGTACCCGCCGGACTATCCGAAGATGCCGGGCGAGCCGATGCGGGTCCAGCCGTCCCGGGCCAGGCCGCTGACCAGCGACAACACCACTCCGTAACGACGCACCCCGGGAACCCGCGATCATCGGTGTTGCGTATGCGCTGCCGGGGGTACGCTCGCCGCGGAGTTCGGCCAGGAGATGTCGGGGAGATCCGTCGAACGGCGTATTTAACGCTGGACTCCCTGATCAGGGGTATGGGGGGCCGACATGAAACTATTCGCTCGCTCGTCGGGCATTCTGGCGGCGGCAGCGTCCGTCCTGCTGCTGTGGAGCGGTGCCGCGGCATCGGCGGCGGCGCCGGCATCACCGTGGCCGATGGGCGACCACGACGCCGCCCGCAGCGGGCTCAACGCCGCCGAGACGGCGCTGTCGTCGACCTCGATCCACGGCCTGCACCTGCAGCACACCGTGACGCTGGCCAGGTCCAGCTCCGGCGGGTGCGGCGGGTCCAGCCCGGCCTTCCCAGCCGAGGTGGGCAACGTCCTTTACCTGGTCAACGGCGGCGCCAACAGCGTCTCGGCCTACAACGTGACCACCGGCGCCCGGATCTGGAACCACGCGCTCGACGCAGCCGGATCGTCGATCTACGTCGGCCTCGCGGTCGTCGGCGGTCGGGTCTTCGTCGGTGGCGTGGACTGCGAGTCGCAGAGCGACCCCAACGGATTCGTCCGCGCCTTCAACGCCACCACCGGAAGTCAGCAGTGGAACGTCGGGACCCTCGGAGCCGCTGCGGACATCGCGGTGAGCAACGGCAAGGTCGTCACCACCGGCTCCACCGTGGGGTCCGGCGCAACGATCAACGTCCTCGATCCGGCGACCGGCAAGAAGGTCTGGAACAAGACCTACGACAGCAGCTGCGCCGGGTTCTTCACCACCACCGTCGTGTCGCGGGGACACGTCATCTTCTGCTCCGAGGACTTGAACGGGAAGGGCACCCTGCACGCGCTGTCGCTGGCGAACGGGGCGCAGGCCTGGAGCAAGGCCGGGATCTATTCGAACCTGCGCGGTGACACCGATGCGACCAGCGCCGCGGACCTCTACGCCGACAACCCGTCGGGTCACCTCACCGACCTCGCACCGGCGACCGGTGCCGTGAAATGGACGTCCACGTCCGAGACCGGCGCCCCGCTGGCGGTCGGCAAGAAGCGCCTCTACATCTCCTGCAACGGCACGGCCCTGTGTGCCCTCCCCAAGGCCGGCGGAGCCCGGCTCTGGAAGGCGAACGTCGCCCCGACGCATGTGGCGGTCGCCTCCGACCTCGTGTACCCGGCGCCGGGCGGACCGTTGCTCGCCAACACCGGTGCACACGTCGCCGTCACCGGCTACCCCGCCGCGGCCACGTCGGTGATCATCGCCAACGGTCGGCTGATCTCCTCCGGCGCCGGCAGGACGGTGTCGATCTTCGGGTTGTCCTAATGGGGAAGGGACTCCCGCCACAGGTCGAACTGCTCGGGCGTACGCACGCCGTGGTCGAGCACCGACCGGTAGACGTCGTAGCTGCGGACGCTGGTGCCGTAGTCGTCGCGGCCGGCCCAGGCATGCTTGATCTGCAGGATCGCCGTGCGGGAGTCCGGGTCGAGCCGGGCGGGCATCGTCGGTTCGCCGATCTTGCCGAGCAACGGACCCAGCTGCAGGTCGGCGTGCACCACGACCGCTTCGGCCTGCAGTTCGTCCTGCGCTGCCAGCAGCTCATCGGATGTCGTCACGCCCGTCATCATCCCAACGGGCGTCCTACCGCCGGATCGAGGTCGGCTAGGACCGGGGGCAGACCGTCCCTCGAGGGGGCAGTGTGAGGTCGATGAGATAGGCGTCGACGTGTTGGCGCACGCACGCCGTCTGCGGATACGCCGTGTGCCCTTCGCCGTTCCAGCTCAGTAGTACGCCGGAGCCCAGCTGACCGGTCAGGGCTTGCGCGGCGGCGTACGGCGTGGCTGGATCGTGCAGAGTGCCGACGACGAGGATCGGCGGGGCACCGGCCGGATGCACGGTCGGATAGCGGTTCGCGGGCTCCTCCCATTCGGCGCAGCCCAGCAGGCCGATGGCCTGGCTGGCGCCGAACAGCGGGTATTTCGCCCGCCAGACAGGCAGTTTCGCGCGGGCCGTCGCCACCGTCGCCCGTGGCGAGGTGTCCCCGCAGTTGATGACCACGTTGGCGTCGAGCAGGTTGCTGTAGTGCCCGTTGCCCATCCGCTCGGTGTACTGGTCGTCGAGGGCGAGCACCTTCCGCGAGTCGCCGTGCGCCGCGGCGTAGAGCGCCTTCGAGAGTTTCGGCCAGTCGCTCTGGCTGTAGAGGGCGGAGGCGACCGCGAGTTCGACGTTGCCGGCGGTGGCCCGGCGTGGGTCGCCGGCCTTGCTGGTCGGGATCGGATGCCGTCGGGCGTCCGCAAGCAGACCGGTGACGAACTGTCGCGGGTGCGGCGCGATCGGGCAGTCGTGGGCGCGGCAGTCCGCGGCGTACTGGTCGAACGCCGCCTCGAAGCTGCGGGCCTGCGACTCGGCGGCGGAGACGTCGCTCTGCCGGGGATCCACCGCGCCGTCGAGCACCATGGCACGGATCCGGTGCGGGAACAGCTGCGCGTAGACCGCGCCGAGCAGCGTCCCGTAGGAATAGCCGAGGTAGTTCAGCTTGGAGTCGCCCACGGCCTGCCGGACGAGGTCGAGGTCGCGTGCGGTCTCCTCGGTGTCGTAGAGCGGCAGTTTCGCGCCGTACGCCGCCCGGCAGCCCTCGGCGATCTCCTTGGCCAGCCGGATCTGCGCCGCGAACTGGGCGGCGGTGCGCGCGTCGGGATCGGCCGCGACCGTCTTGTCCTTCAGCGCCGCCGGGATGCAGTGCAGCGCTCCGGACGCGCCGATCCCGCGCGGGTCGAACCCGACGATGTCGAACCGCTGCAGGATGCTGATCGGAAGGCTCAGGCTGGAGCCGACTGCGGCGTCGAGGCCGGACCCGCCCGGGCCGCCGGGATTGATGATCAGCGAGCCGATCCGGTCGTGCTGGCGCTCGTAGTGGGCGCGGACGACGGTGAGCGTGACGGTGGCGCCGTCGGGGTGGCGGTAGTCCAGGGGCACCCGCATCCGGCCGCAGCCGAACTGCAGCGGCCGGCTGCTCCCGCCGTGGTGACCGATCGCCTTCTTGATCGCCGAGGTGCAGTCGACGAACTGGATCAGGCCGATGGATGGCGTTGCGGGGGTCGGCTGCCCGGACCCGGCCGCCGTCGGCGAGGGGGCCGAGGAGGCCGCGGTGGGGCGGCCGCCGGTCGACGTCGTACACGCGCTGAGCATCAGTGTGGCCGCGACCGCCGCGACGGCACCCGCCCGGCCCGCTGTCCTCATCGGACCTAGCCGGTGACCGGGCTGCCGGCCGCCATGACCGTGGACGGCCGCATTCCCAACCCGGCGGCGGCGGCCCGGTCGAAGTCGTCGTCGACGGCGATCACCTCGCGGCCGGCGGCGGCGAGGAAGGACGCGGCGACCGACGCGCGGTATCCGGAGGCGCAGTGCACCCACACCTCGCCCGCCGGCACCCGGCCGAGCCCGCCGGGCAACTCGTGCAGCGGCACGTGCACGGCGCCGTCGATGTGCGCCTCGCGCCACTCGAGCTCGCGGCGTACGTCGAGGATCACGACGGGGCGGTGGTGACGCACCGCGGTCAGGTCGGTGAAGGTGGCGCGCGCAAAGGTGTCGAGCCGGCCCTCCGTCCAGTCCTGCGGCCCGCCGGTCGCGGACGCGTCCACCCGGTCGATCCCGATCCGCATCAGTTCGCGCTGGGCCTCGGCGACCTGCTCGGGTGTGTCGCCGAGCAGCGTCAACGGCGTGCCCCAGGGGATCAGCCAGCCGAGGTAGGTCGACATCTTGCCGTCGATGCCGAAGTTCAGGCTGCCGCGCACGTGCCCGGCGGCGAAGGCGACCCGGCCACGCAGGTCGACGACCCACTCGCCGCGGTCGATCCGCCGGTGGATCTCGCTCGGATCGGCCGGCTGCGGCGGGCTCAGGTCGGCGGGCGCCGGACCGGCGGCGTTCATCGGGCCCATGCGGGCGTAGTAGGCGGGCCAGACGTCGAGACCGGCGATCAGGTCGGCGACGTAGCGCTCCCGCTCCTCGGTGAGCACCGGGTTGGACCGCCGCTCCTGCTCGATGGTGGACGAGGTCACGTCGGACTGGGTGGCCGAGCAGAAGCTCCCGAACCCGTGGGTGGGCAGGATCGCGGTCCGCCCCGCGAGCCGATCGCTCAGCCGATGCGCCGACTCGTGCTGCAGGCGGGCCAGCGTGGCGGTGTGTTCGGGGCCGAGCAGGTCGGGGCGACCGGTCGAGCCGAACAGCAACGAGCCGCCGGTGAAGACCACCGCGGGCTCGCCGGGCGATTCGAGCACGTAGGACAGGTGGGTGAAGGTGTGGCCCGGGGTGGCGAGCACCTGCACCCGCATGTCCGGACCGACCTCGACCACGTCGCCGTCGCGGACCGCGATCCGGTCGAAGGCCACGTCGTCCTCGGCGTTGACGTGGTACGCCGCCCCCGTGGCCTGCGCCAGCGCCAGCCCGCCGGTGACGTAGTCGTTGTGCAGATGGGTCTCGAAGACGGCCACGATCTCGACCGCGGCGTCGCCGGCGAGCGCGAGCACCCGGTCGATGTCCCGCTGTGGGTCGACGACCAGAGCGACCCGCCCGTCGTGCACGAGGTAGCTCCGGTCTCCCAGCGTGGGGGTGTCGATCGCGACGATCGTGGCCATGGCCGGTCCTCCCGGGACGTCGTACGTGAAGGACGTCCGACACCTAACGCTAACCAACCGATCACCGGAATCCGGCGGTTTGGCCGCGACGCCCCGCTCAGGCGGGTTGCGTGGGCCGCGGATCCGCCGCCGAATGGGCCCGGCGCAGGGCGGTGACGAGGTGGTCGATGTCGGCCGTGCCGGTCATCCAGCCGGAGACCGACACCCGCACCGCCCGCCGGCCCTGCCACGTGGTCCCCCCGAGCCAGGCCGCACCCTCGCGACTCACCCGGTCGGCGACGTCGTCGGTCACCGCGTCGTCGTCGGAGAACCGCAGCAGGACCTGGTTGAGCACCACGTCGTTGAGCACCTCGACGCCGGGATCGTCCCTGACGGCCTCGGCGACCCGCCGGGCGTGGCCGCAGCACCGCTCGACCAGATCGGCCACGCCGTCGCGTCCCAGGGCACGCAGCGCCGCGTAGACCGGTACTCCGCGGGCCCGCCGGGACATCTCCGGCACGAAGTTGAACGGGTCGTCGGTACTGGCCCGCAGGTAGCTTGCCGTACGGCTCATCGCCGCCCGGTGCGCGTCGGGGCGGGCCACGATCGCCAGGGCGCTGTCGTAGGGCACGTTGAGCCACTTGTGCGCGTCGACCGCCCAGGAGTCGGCGCCGTCGTGTCCTTGGGTCAGGTGGGCGAACCGCGGGCTGGCAGCGGCCCAGAGGCCGAACGCGCCGTCGACGTGCACCCATGCCCGGTGCGCCCGGCCCGCGGCCACGATGTCGGCGAGCGGGTCGACCGCCCCGGTGTTGACGTTGCCGGCCTGGGCGCAGACGATCGCCGGCCCCGTGCCCGCGTCGAGCGCGCGCTTCAGGGCGTCGGGTCGCATCGCGCCGTTGGCGTCGACCTCGACCCGGGTGAGCCGCTCGGAGCCGAAGCCGAGCAGCCGGAGCGCGCCGAGTGCGGAGACGTGCACCTCCTCGCCCACCAGCACGCGGACCGGGGGCGCCCCGGTGAGCCCGTTCGCCTCGACATCCCAGCCGACCTCCGCCAGCACGTGGTGGCGGGCGGCCGCCAACCCCACGACGTTGCCGGTGGTGGCGCCGGTGACGAAGCCCACGGTCGCGTCCCGGGGCAGGCGCAGCGCCTCGAGCGCCCAGCGGCCGGCGGTGCCCTCGATCGCCGCCGTCGCCGGCGAGAGCGCGACCAGCCCGGCGTTCTGGTCCCAGCTGGACACCAGCCAGTCGGCGCCGACCGCGACGGGCAGGCTCCCGCCGACGACGAACCCGAAGTATCTCGGCCCGGGGCTGGCGATCAGACCGGGTTCGGCGGCCGCCGCGAGCTCCTCGACGACCTGCTCCGGGTCGGTGCCGTGCTCCGGGAACGGCCCGTCGAACCGGGCCCGGGCCGCGTCCGGATCGTCGGTCGCACCCACCCGGCGACCCGGCAGGGAGTCCAACCAGTCGCCGGCCAGCTCCGCGGCGCGGCCGAGGACGGTCATTGCAGGACCTCGGCCAGGTCGTAGCGGACCGGCTCCTCCAGCTGCGCGTAGGTACACGACGCGGGGTCGCGGTCGGGTCGCCAGCGGACGAAGTGGGAGGTGTGCCGGAAGCGGGTCCCCTCCATGTGGTCGTAGCGCACCTCGACCACCCGCTCGGGGCGCAGCGGCTGCCAGGACAGGTCCTTGCCGGCGTTCCACCGGCTCGTCGCACCAGGCATCCGCTGCGGCTCGGCCTCCTGGGCGCTGGCCCACTCCGCCCACGGATGCCCGTCCGGGTCGGCCATCCGGTAGGGCTCGAGCTCCTCGACCAGCTCCTTGCGGCGGGCCATCGGGAACGACGCCGCGACGCCGACGTGCTGCAACGCACCGGCGTCGTCGTACAGGCCGAGCAGCAGGGATCCCACGATCGGCCCCGACTTGTGCCACCGGAAGCCCGCCAGGACGCAGTCGGCGGTGCGTTCGTGTTTGACCTTCTGCATCAACCGCTCGCCGGGCTGGTATTGCAGCTCGTGGGCCTTCACGACCAGCCCGTCGAGCCCGGCGCCTTCGAACTGGTCGAACCAGGTGCGGGCCAGCGCGGAGTCGTCGGTGCAGGCGGTCAGGTAGACCGGCGGCCGGGCCGGGGCCAGCGCGTCGGCGAGCCGACGCCGGCGCTCGGCGTAGCGCGTCGTCAGCATCGACTCGTCGCCGAGCGCGAGCAGGTCGAACGCGACGAACGACGCCGGTGTCTGCTCGGCCAGCATCCGGACCCGTGAGTCGGCCGGATGGATGCGGTTGAGCAGTGCCTCGAAGTCGAGCCGGTCGTCGTGGGCGATGACGATCTCCCCGTCGAGGACGCAGCGCGGCGGGAGGTTGGCGAGCAGCGCGTCGACGACCTCCGGGAAGTAGCGGTTGAGCGGCCGTTCGTTGCGGCTGCCGAGCACGATCTCGTCGCCGTCCCGGAACGCGATGCAGCGGAAGCCGTCCCACTTCGGCTCGTAGGTCAGCCCGGTCCCGTCCGGAATGGTCTTCACGGCGCGGGCGAGCATCGGGGCGATCGGGGGCGAGACGGGCAGGTCCATCCGCACATCATGCCGCGCGGTGCCCCGATCCGCGGACCTCTTGATCGTGATCGGATTTGTACGGCGTGTCGCGGCTTTATCCGATCACGATCATGGAATTACCACGGGGGTGCGGGTCAGCGGACGCGTTGCCGGTCGTCCGCGTCGACCTCGATCCGCAACCAGGTGGTGAGCTGGTCGCGGGCCAGGGCTCGCCGGGCGTGGGCGATCACGTCGTCGTCGAGCTGCCGGCTCACCTCGCCGAGGTCGGCCGCCTGCCGCAGCCAGACCGTGAGCACCAGCTCGGGGTCGGTCACGTCCCGGGTCAACCGGGCCCGTGCCCGCCCGACGCCGGGTACCGCGGTCGTCTCCTCACGGACGGCATCGGTGAGCGCCGAACCGGTCAGTACGAGGTCGCCGGACTGGGCCCGCTCCATGGCGATCGAGCGGATCCGTTCGACCCGCAGCTGCACGATCAGCCAGTACAGCGCCAGGATGCCGAGTACGAACCCCACCGCGCCGACGGTCGGCCACAGCCAGCCGGCGCTGCGGTAGACGGTCTGGGTCGTCGCGTGGTCGACCACCGCGCGGTGCGCGCGGTCGGCCCCGAAGATCCCGGTGCTCAGCAGCACCGCCCCCACCCCGGCGAGCAGCAGGATCACCCCGATCACGGTCAACACCACGCGGTTGAGCCGGTTGGTGCGGTTTCTCATGTCCGCCTCCGCGGCCCGGAGACGTGGATCCGTACCTCGGGCGGGTTCTGCAGGGGCAACTGGCGGAGTCGCGCCGCGATGGCCGTACGCAGCGTCTCGGAGATGACATCCGGATCGCCGATCCGGATCTGCGCATTGACCCGCGCCTTGCGCCGTCGGACCTTCGCCTTGGCCGAGCCGACGCCGTCGACCGCCGCCGCCTCGTTCTCCAACGCGCGGGCGAGGGAGCGTCGCGAGGTGGTCGCGTGGATCTCGGGTCGGGTGAAGATCATCCGCAGCGATCGGTCCCGGTCGGCCGCGGCGGCGAGGATGAGCAGCAGCCCGACCACGATGACGCCGATCGAGATGAGCAGGACGGGGGTGTCCTTCCACGTGTGCGCCCGCAACGTCGTCAGCCATTGGTCATAGGGCACCAGCAGGGGAGGGGTCGCCCAGTTGGTCTGCGCGACGAGTACTTCGACGGCGGTGAGCAGGCCGGCGCCGGCGATGGCGAGCGCGAGGATCGCGGCGAGCAGCCGGTTGACGATGCGCATCGCCGTCACCGGATCCGTCGTTCGGCGGACGGCGGGTGCAGGCTCGTCACGTCGACGTCGCAGCTGGTCACGGTGATCTCGGCGAGCTCACGGAGCCGGTCGGTGACCCGTCGGCGTACCTCGGCGACGACGTCGGGGATCGGCTCGGGGTAGCGCGCGGCGACGTCGAGATGCAGCCGGGCGAACTGGCCGTACAGGCGCGCGGTCGCGTGCACGTTGGGCGTCGCCGAGCGGGACCGACTGCGCGGTGACTCCCGGACGATGCCGGAGACCTCGCCCGCGGCCGCCTGCGCGATCCGCTCGATCGTCTTCGGGGCGATCACGAGATGCCCGCGCTCCTCCGCGGGAATGCGCGCGTCGGTCGCGATCACCGCCGTCGTCGTGGCGGCGGGATCGACGGAACCGGAATCGTCGGTCACGAGCGGCGCCGGAAGACCGATTCGATGTCGAACTCGGACTCGATGACCCGGCCGACGATGAAGCCGATGATCCCGAGCACGAGGACGACGATGAACGCGCTGAAGCCGCCGAAGGCACCGGCGAAGCCGAGCGCCATACCGACCGCGATTCCCAGCTGTGACGGTGACATTGTCTCCTCCTTCGGGTCGCGCGCCGGCAGGCGCGCGGTGGGCGCGGTGTCAGCGCACCCGCGGTGGACGGCGGCGTTGTGCGTACCACCGCACCATCCGGTCGACCACGGCCAGGAGGCCGTGGGGGGTACGCCGGAATACCACGTCGGCGGCCAACCGGGGATCGTCGGCGCGGATCACGGCCGGGCGGTAGGCGGCCAGACCGGCGACGAACGTCGCCTGATCGCCTCCCACGTCGGGGTGGTGGGTGCGGACGAACTCCCGGAAGTCGCTCCGGCGGGGCCGGTCATCCATGTGCGCCCTCCTCAGGCGTGAGCTCCACGTCCTCGATGACGACGTCGATCGCGAACCCGGGCGCGTAGAGCGCCGCCGCGGCCCGGACCGTCTCGGCGAGCGCGGGCGTCGGGACGCCGTACCGGGCCACGACGTGCACCACGACCCGCTCCTCGCCGATCTCGACGCCGCTGACCTTCCGCCCGGGCAGGTAGGTCGCGATCTCGCCGAACCGCCCGGCGTACATGCGAGCCACGCCCGGCGTGGCACGGACGGCGGTGACCAGTCCGTCCGCATCGGGCTCGGTGCGGGCACTCACTGGACCCGTGTCGGCTGCTCCGGCTCTTCCTCGCCCGGCAGGTGGATGTCATCGACGCTGATGTTGACTTCGATGACGTCGAGGCCGGTCATCCGTTCGACGGCGGTGATGACGTTGCGCCGTACGCCGTGCGCGAGTTGGGCGATCGCGACGCCGTACTCCACGACGATGTCGAGGTCGATCGCCGTCTGCTTCTCGCCCACCTCCACAGACACGCCCTGGGTGACCGCGGGGCCACCGCTACCGGGGATGCGTTCCCGCAACGACCCGAACGCCCGCGCCGTGCCGCTCCCCAGCTTGTAGACACCGGCGACCTCGCGGGTCGCGATGCCGGCGATCTTCTGCACGACCGAGTCCGCGATCGAGGTCCGCCCCTGCGGGCTGTCCAGGGCGGCCACCTGGGTGACGGCCGAGGCGGTCCCACCGACGTTCTGATCGGGTGGTGTGCTGCTCGAGACCGCGTGCGCCGGTTTGTCCTGTGCCATGGCAGGTCCTCATCTCTTCGCGGCAGTGACGTTGTCTCCGGGGGCGTCGCCTCCGGTCAATGGATGCGTCCTGTGGTCAGAATGTCGCACTTTCCGGGTCGATGTGATCAGACCGACACATCTGCGGTGAGGTAGCGGAGGAACAGCGCGCCGTCCTCCTCGAGCAGATGCCGAACCGTGAGTGTGGTCGGGTCGGCGATGGGTCCGGCCGTGAGCCGATGGGAGGCCGCGCCGACGAGGGTCGGGACGATCGTCAGGCAGAGCTCGTCGAGGCGCTGGGCAGCGAGGACGGTGCGCAGGAGCGTCGGTCCTCCCTCACACGACACCCGGGTGAGCTTCCGTGCGGCGAGCTCGTCGATCGCCGCGGTGATGTCGACCGCGTCGTCGCCGGCGACGATGACATCGGCGACCTCGGCGAGCGCGGCCCGCCGATCCTCCGGCGCGGAGCGGTGCGTCACGACGATGGTGCGGAGCTTGTCCGGGGCGAACAGCGGCGACGCCGGGTCGAGGTCGAGCCGCCCGCTGACGACGGCGATCCGCGGCAGCGGCGCCAGCCCCAGCGACCGGCGGCGCGCCCGCCGCACCTCGTCGGCCTCCGCCGGGCGGTAGCGCTCGACCCGGGCGGTGCCGGCGCCGACCAGGATGACGTCGGCCATGTCACGCAGGAGCGCGAACAGCCGGCGGTCGGCGGGCGTCGACAACCCGCCGGAGCGGCCGTTCAGGCTCGCGGCGCCGTCGGCGCTGGTGATGAAGTTGGCCCGCACGTACGGGGCCGGACCGCGCGGGACGGCGTACGCCGCCACCAGGTCGTCGTCGGTGAGTGGGCCGGCGTCCGGCGTTTCGGCGGGTTCGGCAGGAAGAAGGCGGCGCACCGGCCCATCCCACCACACCCCATTCCGCGTCAACGTGACGTTGATGCGGCTAGAGCGCGTGAACGTCACGTTCACGCGGAATAGCGGGCGCGGGAGGAGCTACGGAGATGACAACGGCGCCCGGGAGGGAAGGGAGACTCCCGGGCGCCGTCGCTGCGGGGTGTTGCTCGTCAGAAGGCGCCGACGCCGTTCGGTGTGCCGAGCCCGGTCGGTCCGTCCCAGCCGGCACGGGCCGTGCACAGCTGGCTCGGTGAGCAGGATCCGTTGCTGCCCGAAGTCACGTCGAAAAGCTCACCCGCGTTGCTGTACGGCGTGCTCGGGGTGACGCTCGACGCGTTGCCGGCCAGACCGATCACACCGGCGATGATCGGCGCGGAGGCGCTGGTCCCGCCGTAGACCTGCCAGCCCGGTGCCTGGTAGGTGTCGTAGACCGCGACACCGGTCTCCGGGTCGGCGACGGCAGACACGTCGTTCATCGCCCGCTTGCTGCAGCCGGTGTTGAACGAGGCCGCACCGGAGATCGCGGCGTTGTACGCCGAACAACCGCTTCCGGTGCCGCCCGAGCTGTTGTTCCACACCGTCTCGCTCCAGCCGCGTGAGCTGGAGTCGCGGGTCAGCGCCGTACCGCCGACCGCGATCACCGACGACGACGAGGCGGGATAGGACGCGCCGACGTAGCCGCTGTCACCCGCGCTGGCCGTGATGGCGACGCCGGGGTGGTTGTAGTACTGGCCGAACTGCGCGTCCGACGCGTCGCTGCCGCCGTAGCTGTTGCTCACGATGTCGGTCTTGGACGCTGCGGTGTTCTCGGCCGCCCCGAGGTCGGCGAAGGATGCCGAATCCGCCTCGACCAGGTCGATGTGGCAGCCGGGGCAGGTGGCCGACACCATGTCTAGGTCGAGGGAGATCTCCCCGGCCCAGCCCGCGTCCGGAGCGGGGTAGGAGCCCTGCTGCCCGCTCTGGTTGAGCTTGGTGAAACAGCCGTTGGCGGTCGTGCACGCCGGAAGGCCGTACTGCGCGCGGTAGGCCGCGAGGTCGGACTCGGCATTCGGGTCGTCCTGGGCGTCGACGATGGCGACCGTCTGTCCGGAGCCACCGGCCGGCAGGTTGTAGGCCGACTGCAGGTCACTGGGTCCGTAGCCGCTCGGGGCGGCCGCGGCGGCGGCCGGCTGGACCGAGTGGCTCCGGTGCACCGCGAAGCATCTGGCCTGCCCGCGGGGAGCCGATTGGCCGCAGTTGGCGACGTATGTCTGGGCCTGCGCGCTGCTCGTGGCCGTGCTGCCCGGGGAGGCACCGGCGGTGCCGGCCCACACCGCCGAGGCGAGCACGGCGACCCCTATCGCGCCGAGCCTCGTCCACTTTTTCATCTATACCTCCTGGTTTATCCCACTACCTCGACCTTATCGCTGGGCCAGATAGTGCAGTACTTCGGCCTCGCGCGGTATCCACATTTGGCCAAGCATCGGTAAAGGATCGGCAAACAGCGGCCGATCCGGGGCGCCCACGGTCGGAGTACGGCCGAATCAGCGAACAGCGTATCTACATGGAGCCAACCGGCCGTTACGTCCAGTAGTGAACGCCAGGACGAGGGTCAGGCGAGAGCCAGCACTGCGACCGACTCACCGTCGATCTCGACGATCCCGTCGCGGTAGACGAAGCCCGACGTCGAGGCGAGCAGGACCTCACGGGGGGTGCCGTCGATCGGCACCGGCTGCCGGTCGGTACTCAGGTTGCAGGCGACGGCGATCGCGTCGCGGTGCAGCACCAGCCAGCGGGACTCGTCGTCGTAGCGGACGTGCACCCGCCCGAGGCGTGGGTCGCTGAGCTCGGGGCGGGAGCGGCGCAAGGCGAGCAGCCGCGTGTAGAAGTCGAGCATCCCGGAGTGGACCTCGTCGTCGAGCTCCCGCCAGTCCAGCCGGGAGCGTTCGAAGGTCTTCTGGTCCTGGGGATCCGGGACGTCGTCCGCGGCCCAGCCGTGCTCGGCGAACTCGGCGCGCCGTCCGTCGGCCACCGTCGACCCCAGCTCCGGCTCCGGGTGGCTGGTGAAGAACTGCCACGGGGTCGAAGCGGCCCACTCCTCACCCATGAAGAGCATCGGCGTGAACGGCGCGGTCAGCACCAGCGCGGCGCCCACCTTGACCAGCCCGTCCGACAGGGTCGCGCTGATCCGGTCGCCGATCGCGCGGTTTCCGATCTGGTCGTGGTTCTGCAGGTAGCCCAGGAAACGCCAGGCCGGGGTCCGGGCGATGTCGACCGGTCGACCGTGGATCCGGTGCCGGAAGCTCGACCACGTTCCGGCGTGGAAGTACGCCTGGCGCAACGTGGTGGCCAGCGTCTGGAGTGAGCCGAAGTCGGCGTAGTAACCCTGGCGCTCGCCGGTGAGTGCGGTGTGCAGCGCATGGTGGAAGTCGTCGCTCCACTGCGCCGCCAACCCGAATCCGCCCGCCTCGCGCGGAGTGATGAGTTTCGGGTCGTTGAGGTCGGACTCCGCGATGAGGGTCAAGGGGCGACCCACGTGGGCCGACAACGCATCGACCTCGGTGGCCATCTCCTCCAGCAGATGCACCGCCCGCCGGTCGGCGAGCGCATGCACGGCGTCGATGCGCAGACCGTCGATGTGGTAGTCGGACAGCCACATCAACGCGTTGTCGATGATGTGCCGGCGGACCGGGTCGGAGTCCGGACCGTCGAGGTTGACGTTGCGACCCCAGGTGTTGGCCGCCTCCGTGAGGTAGGGGCCGAACCGGTCGAGGTAGTTGCCGGACGGGCCGAGGTGGTTGTAGACGACGTCGAGGATCACCCCGAGCCCGCGCGCGTGGCAGGCGTCGACGAGGCGCTTCAGGCCGTCCGGGCCGCCGTAGGGGTCGTGCACGGCGTACCACCCGACGCCGTCGTAGCCCCAGTTGCGGTCGCCGTTGAACGCATTGACCGGAAGGAGCTCGACGAAATCGACGCCGAGCTCGACCAGGTGGTCGAGCCGTCCGGCCGCGCCGTCGAACGTGCCCTCCGGGCTGAAGGTGCCGACGTGCAATTCGTAGATGACACCTCCGGCGAGTTGCCGACCGGTCCACCCGCCGTCCCGCCAGTCGTAGCCGGCCTGGTCGTAGATGCGGCTCGGCCCGTGCACGCCGGTCGGTTGCCAGAGTGAGCGGGGATCGGGGATGGCCGTCGGGTCGTCGTCGAGGACGAACGCATACTCGGTGTCGTCGGGGAGGTCCGGGATGTCGACCCGCCACCAGCCGCCCGGGCCGTGGGTCATCTCGGTGTCGTCGTCCCCGATGCGGGTGCGCACGTGCCCGGGCCGTGGCGCCCACACCTCGAAGGTCGTCATCGGGGTCCTCTCATCGGTATCGCGAACGTGCGGAAGTCCTACCCGGCCGACCCGCGATCGGGCAAGGCGGGTCCGCCCGACCCGCGACCCTCGTCACCCGGGCGTTCGGCGTCACCCGGCGGTGAGCAGCGCCACCGGGTAACGGTCGAGCAGATCGCCGACCGGGACCGGTCCGGCGTCGTAGGCGGCGCCGGTCAGTACGTCGGTCCAGCCCTCGCCCGGCAGGGTCAGCGTGGTGTCGAGCCAGCCGGCCGCGCGGTCCAGGCCGGCCGGCCCCAGGGTGGCCACCGTGATCGCGCCACCGCGGTCGAAGGCCAGCACCTGCTCGGCCGCCGGACCCGCTGCCGACAACGGCACGTAGCCGGTGAACAGTTCCGGCTGGTCCCGGCGGAGCCGGAGCGCACGGGAGGTGACCAGGAGCTTCGCGGCACCGCTGTCGTCGACCTCGGGGAGCAGCCCGTCGTCGAGTGCGGCGAGCAGCGCGCGGCGCCGGGTGAAATCGACCGGCCGCCGGTTGTCGGGATCGACCAGCGAGTTGTCCCAGAGCTCGCTGCCCTGGTAGACGTCCGGGACACCGGGCATCGTGAGCTGGACGAGCTTGGCGCCAAGCGAGTTCGACCATCCGTACGGCGTGATCCGACCGACGAACGCCTCGACGTCGGCCCGCAGGTCCGGGTCGTCGTACACCCGGTCGGCGACCGCGTGCATGGCCTGCTCGAACCTCTCGTCGGGGTCGTCCCAGGACGTCGCGGTCCGGGCTTCGCGGGCCGCCTTCTCCAGGTAGGCGTGCAGCCGATCGCGCTCGATCGGCCAACTCCCGGCCACGGTCTGCCACAGCAAATTGGCGAAGGCCCCGTCGGGCAGCGGGGCGGCAGCCGTCCACCGGCGGACCGCGTCGGCCCATTCCCCGGGGAGTTCGGCGAGTACGGCGAGCCGGGCCCGCACGTCCTCCGCGCGCTTGGTGTCGTGGGTCGACAGCGTGGTCATCCCGGCCGGGTGGCGGTCGAGGCGGCGCCGGGCCGCCGCGTGGAAGTCGGTGACCGACCGGCCGATCCGGGCCGGGTCGCCGCCCACCTCGTTGGCCGCGACGAACCGGGTCGCCCGGTAGTACGCCGTGTCCTCGACGCCCTTGGCCATCACCGCGCCGGACTGCTGCTGGAACCGGATCGCCAGTTCGTCGGCCGGATCGTGCAGCCGGGGGGACAGCGCCTCGAGCACCCCGGCCAGGTCGGGCCGCCGCCGGACCGCCTCGGCCAGTGCGGTCGCCAGATCGGTGCCGCCGACGTCGGGCAGGTAGGAACGGTAGACCGGGAAGCAGGCCAGCGCCTCGGCGATCGCCTGGTCCGCGTCGGGGGTCTCCGGCACCAGCCGGGCCATCCGCGCGACCTCGGCACGTTGCATGTCGCTGGCGACGTCGAGCTTGCAGTCGTGCACCAGGTCGTCCCACGAGGGCTGCGGCCCGGCCAGCTCGGTCTGCAGCGCAGACAGAATCGGCTCGCCGGCGCGGTCGACGAAGACCGAGTCGACCTCGGTGAGCGCGTCGTATCCGGTGGTTCCGGCACAGGGCCACGGCGCGGGAAGGACCTCGCCGGGCTCGAGGATCTTCTCGACGATCAGCCACTGCGTCGGCGCGACACCGGCCAGCCGTTCGAGGTAGCCGGTCGGATCGGCCAGGCCGTCCGGGTGGTCGATGCGGATCCCGTCGAGGTCACCCTCCGTCGCCCACCGCAGAACCTCCCGATGGGTGGTCTCGAAGACCTCGGGCTCCTCCACCCGGATCGCGGCCAGCGTCGAGACGGCGAAGAACCGCCGGTAGTTGACCTCGGCGTTGCCCCGACGCCACGGCACGAGCTCGTAGTGCTGGTGGTCGTGGACCTCACGCGGTGTGCCGCCTCCGGTCCCGACGGCGAGCGGAAAACGGTGTTCGTAGTAGCGCAGCTCGCCGTCCTCGACCCGGAGGTGGTCGAGCTCGTCGGGCGCGTCGCCCAGGATCGGAAGGACGAGTCGGCCGCGGGACCAGTCGATGTCGAAGTAGCGCGCGTAGGCCGACTGGGGACCCAGCAGCAGCACGTCCCACCACCACTTGTTTGCCGACGCGTCGGCGACCCCGACGTGGTTGGGCACGATGTCGACGACCATCCCGAGCCGGTGCGCCTTGAGCGCGCCGCACAGGGCGTGCCGGGCGGCCTCACCGCCGAGCTGCTCGCTCACCCGCGAGTGGTCGACGACGTCGTAGCCGTGCATCGAGCCCGACGTCGCCTCGAGCAGCGGTGACGAGTAGAAGTGGCTGACGCCGAGGTCGGCGAGGTATTCGGCGACACCGGCCGCCTGCCACAGGTCGAAGGACGGGCTGACCTGCACGCGATACGTCGCATGGGGGACCGGCACGTCAGGAATCCTTCCGTAGCACGAGCAGCGAGCGTGCGTCGACCGTCACGGTCTGTTCGGCCTCGACCGCCTCGGGATCCTCCAGCTCCGGACGGGCGGTGTCGAGCACGATTTCCCAGGTCGTCGCGTATTCCTCGTGCGGCATGGTGAAGTCGATCCCGGCGTCGTGCGCGTTGAAGCAGAGCAGGAAGGAGTCGTCGACGATGCGCTCGCCGCGCGCATCCGTGTCGGGGATGCCTTCGCCGTTGAGGAATACGGCGACGGACCGGCCGAAGCCGGAACCCCAGTCCTGCTCGGTCATCTCCTCACCGGACGGGGTGAGCCAGCCGATGTCGCGCAGCGGTTCGCCGCCGCCGCGGCGGATCGGCCGTCCGTCGAAGAAGCGGCGCCGCCGGAAGACCTGGTGCTCCCGCCGAAGGTCCGACAGTCGGGCCGTGAACTCGATCAGCTCATCGTCGACGTCTTCCCAGTCGACCCAGGTGATCTCGTTGTCCTGGCAGTAGGTGTTGTTGTTGCCGCGCTGGGTGCGGCCTAGCTCGTCGCCGTGCAGCAGCATGGGGACACCGAGGGACAGCAGCAGGGTGGCGAGGAAGTTACGTCGCTGCTTTCCGCGCAGTGCGAGGACATCGGGATCGTCGCTCGGCCCTTCCACGCCGCAGTTCCACGATCTGTTGTGGCTCTCGCCATCGCGGTTGCCCTCGCCGTTGGCTTCGTTGTGCTTGTTGTTGTAGGAGACGAGATCGGTCAGCGTGAATCCGTCGTGGCAGGTGACGAAGTTGATGCTGGCGATCGGACGTCGCCCCGACTGGGCGTAGAGATCGGCCGATCCGGTGATCCGGGCGGCGAATTCCCCCAGCGTCGCCGGCTCGCCGCGCCAGAAATCCCTGACCGTGTCGCGGAACTGGCCGTTCCACTCCGTCCACTGTGGAGGGAAGTTGCCGACCTGGTAGCCGCCGGGGCCGACGTCCCATGGCTCGGCGATCAGTTTCACCTGGCTCACCGTCGGGTCCTGCTGCACCAGGTCGAAGAATGTCGACAGTCGCTCGACGTCGTAGAACTCCCGGGCGAGCGCGGCCGCAAGGTCGAAGCGGAACCCGTCGACGTGCATCTCGGTGACCCAGTAGCGCAGCGAGTCCATGATCAGCTGCAGGGCGTGGGGATGCCGGACGTTGAGGGAGTTTCCGGTGCCCGTGTAGTCCATGTAGAACTCGGGCTTGTCCTCGACGAGCCGGTAGTACGACGCGTTGTCGATGCCGCGGAACGACAGCGTCGGGCCGAGGTGGTTGCCTTCGGCGGTGTGGTTGTAGACGACGTCGAGGATGACTTCGATCCCGGCCTCGTGCAGGGCCTTGACCATCGCCTTGAACTCCGGCACCTGCTGGCCGGCCTGCCCGGTGGCGGCGTAGGCGTTGTGCGGGGCGAGGAAGCCGATCGTGTTGTAGCCCCAGTAGTTGCGCAGGCCGCGCTGGACCAGGCCGTGATCGTGGACGAACTGGTGCACGGGCATGAGTTCGATGGCCGTGATGCCGAGCCGGTTCAGGTGATCGATGGTCGTCGGGTGTGCGATCCCGGCGTAGGTGCCCCGCAGCTCCTCGGGAATCTTGGGGTTGCGGTAGGTCAGTCCCCGCACATGCGCTTCGTAGATGAGCGACTCGTTGTAGGGGCGCTTCGGTGCGCGGTCGTTGCCCCAGTCGAAGAACGGGTTGACCACGACCGACTTCGGCATGTGCGGGGCGGAGTCGGTGGTTTCCTGACGGTCCCGCGCGTCGAACCGGTAGCTGAACAGCGACGGGTCCCAGTCGATGTCGCCCTCGATCGCCTTCGAGTAGGGGTCGAGGAGCAGCTTGGACGGGTTACAGCGCTGGCCCGCCTTGGGGTTGTAGGGGCCATACACCCGGTAGCCGTAGCGCTGGCCGGGGAGGACGCCCGGCAGGTAGCCGTGCCACACGAAGCCGTCGACCTCCGGGAGCACGACCCGCTCCTCGGTGCCGTCCTCGTCGAAGAGGCACAGCTCCACCCGCTCGGCGACCTCCGAGAAGATCGAGAACGTGGTGCCCGTCCCGTCGTGGGTGGCGCCTAGCGGGTAGGAAGGCCCTGGCCAGACCTGCACGATTGCTCCTTTCACCGGGGCGTGTATCCCCGCGTACGACGTCTCGGCTCCCTGACCGTAGTGCAGCCACCCGTCGTCGGCCCGCCGAAGGCCCCGCCGGGGGTGGCCAGGTGATTGTGGTCACCAGGCGTCACACCGGCCGCCGGTGGGTCACTCCCCGGCGGGTCCGGTGGCGGGCTCGGGCGGACGCGGCTTCTGGTGCTGGCAGTCGCACCAGGAACCCCCGCGGCAGCGCTCGTGGCGACGTTCCCGGCATTCCTTGCAGATCACCCGCCCAGTGTGCCCCCGCCCGCTACGGGCCGGCCTGGATCCGGGGTCCGGACGGCGGCCGGCGGAAACTGTCGGACGCCCGTCGTACCGTGGTCGTGTGAGAGCAGTCAACGATCCGGAGCAGCCCCCCGTCCCGTCGACCGGGCGGTTCGAGGTCGTCAGCGACTTCCAGCCGTCGGGCGACCAGCCGACCGCCATCGACGAGCTCGAGCGGGCCGTGACCGAGGGTCAGCGCGACACCGTGCTGCTCGGCGCGACCGGGACCGGGAAGTCGGCGACGGCCGCCTGGCTGATCGAGCGGGTCCAGCGACCGACGCTGGTGATGGCGCCCAACAAGACCCTGGCCGCCCAGCTCGCCAACGAGTTCCGGGAGCTGCTCCCGAACAACGCGGTCGAGTATTTCGTGTCCTACTACGACTACTACCAGCCCGAGGCCTACGTCCCGCAGACCGACACCTACATCGAGAAGGACTCGTCGGTCAACGACGAGGTGGAGCGGCTGCGCCACTCGGCCACCAACAGCCTGCTCACCCGGCGGGACGTCGTCGTCGTGGCCACCGTCTCCTGCATCTACGGCCTGGGGACGCCGGAGGAGTATGTCGCCCGCTCGGTCCGGCTGGAGCCCGGCGAGGAGGTCGATCGCGACGTGCTGCTCCGGCGCCTCGTCGAGGAGCAGTACACCCGCAACGACCTGGCGTTCACCCGGGGCACCTTCCGGGTCCGTGGCGACACCATCGAGGTCTTCCCGGTCTATGAAGAGCTCGCGATCCGGATCGAGATGTTCGGCGACGAGATCGAGCGGCTCTACTACCTGCACCCGCTCACCGGAGAGGTGGTGCGGGAGGTCGAGGAAGTGTTCATCTTCCCGGCCACGCACTACGTCGCCGGCGCGGAGCGGATGGAGCGGGCCATCGCCGGCATCGAGGCGGAGCTGGCCGAGCGGCTGACCGAGCTCGAGTCGCAGGGCAAGCTGCTGGAGTCGCAGCGGCTGCGGATGCGGACGACGTACGACGTCGAGATGATGCGGCAGGTCGGCTTCTGCTCCGGGATCGAAAACTACTCGCGGCACATCGACGGCCGGGCCGCGGGGAGCGCCCCCTCCTGCCTGCTCGACTACTTCCCCGAGGACTTCCTGCTCGTCATCGACGAGTCCCACGTCACCGTGCCGCAGATCGGTGGGATGTACGAAGGCGACATGTCCCGCAAGCGGACCCTCGTCGACCACGGGTTCCGGCTGCCGTCGGCGACCGACAACCGGCCGCTGAAGTGGGACGAGTTCGCCGACCGGATCGGGCAGACGGTCTACATGTCGGCGACGCCGGGCACCTACGAGCTCGGCCGTACCACGGGCAAGGTTGTCGAGCAGGTCATCCGGCCCACCGGGCTGGTCGACCCGCAGGTGGTGCTCAAGCCGACCAAGGGCCAGATCGACGACCTGGTGCACGAGATCCGCGCCCGGGCCGAGCGCGACGAGCGGGTGCTCGTCACGACCCTGACGAAGAAGATGTCCGAGGACCTCACCGATTACCTCCTCGAGCTGGGCATCCGGGTGCGCTACCTGCACTCCGAGGTCGACACGCTGCGCCGGGTCGAGCTGCTCCGGGAGCTGCGCAAGGGGGAGTTCGACGTCCTCGTGGGCATCAACCTGCTCCGGGAGGGCCTCGACCTGCCCGAGGTGTCGTTGGTCAGCATCCTCGACGCCGACAAGGAAGGGTTCCTGCGCAGCGGCACGTCGCTGATCCAGACGATCGGCCGCGCCGCCCGCAACGTGTCCGGTCAGGTGCACATGTACGCCGACAACGTCACCCCGTCGATGCAGCACGCGATCGACGAGACCAACCGCCGGCGGGACAAGCAGATCGCCTACAACCTCGAGCGTGGGGTCGACCCGCAGCCGCTCCGGAAGAAGATCGTCGACATCCTCGACGACATCTACCGCGAGGCCGAGGAGACCGAGCTGGTCGGCGGGTCCGGCCGGCAGCAGTCCCGCGGCAAGGCCCCGGTGCCGGGCCTGTCCTCCCGCGGCAAGTCCGCCGGGCGGGAGGTCGGGGTGCACGCCAAGGAGCTGGCCGGTATGCCGCGCGCCGAGCTGGCCGACCTGATCCAGCAGCTCAACGACCAGATGCTCGCCGCTGCGCGTGAGCTGCAGTTCGAGCTGGCGGCCCGGCTGCGCGACGAGATCGGTGAGCTCAAGAGGGAGCTGCGCGGAATGGACACCGCCGGGGTTCGGTAACGGCCGGTGGTCAGCCGTCCTTGGCGAACTCGCTGGCGCCGTACCAGTCGATCAGGACGACGTCTTCCTCGCCGATGACCCACGCGTCGTGCCCTTCGGGGAGCGAGGTGACGCCGCCGGCGTGGGAGTCGAACTCGCCGCCGTCGGCCATGAGCAGGTGCAGGGTCCCGCTGACCTGGTACTGGAAGTGCGGCGCCTCGCACCAATCGGTGCCGGCGATCGGCTTGACGTGGCTGCTCCACCGCCAGCCCGGGTGCAGCACCAGGCGCCCGATCGAACCGCCGGCCATGTGCAGCAGTTCCGCGCGGCCGTAGTCGAATTCGCGGACCTCGTCCGGCTGGGCGAACGTCTTGGATTCCACGGCCGGCCCGGCGTGTGCGCTCATGGTCTTCCTCTCAGCTCCCCGAACCCCGGGACTCGTCCCGGAGACTGATCTGCATCCAGCATGAGCCGCGGCGGTGCACCGATCAACCACGTTGGATGGTCCGGTGGTGGTGCGGTCAGCGGGGAGGCGCCGCGACCGGCACGTCGCCCTGCTCCCGCGCGTCGCGGGTCACCTTGCGTTCGGCGACGAAGGAGAGGAACGGGACCGTCCCGGCGAGGCAGACGAGCACCAGCTTGACCGGTGACCACCGGGCCCGGAAACCGAGCTCCGCGGTCGCCAGCAGGTAGACGATGTAGAGGAAGCCGTGGATGGGCCCGACGATCTCGACGACCGTCTTCTGGTCGGCGGCGTACTGCAGCGGTACACCGACGAGAACCAGGATCAGCAGACCGGTCCCGACGACCCAGGCGATGATCCGATAGCGGATCAGGGCGCCGTTCACGGGCGGTGCGGGGGCGGTCGGAGGGGCACGGATCGAGGCTACCCGGCGGCCTCGACGGCGCCGCCGCGGACCCGGCCGGTCCCGTTCGTCCGGAATAAGTCGGTCGCGTCGGGGGTCGGGGAAGGTGGCAAGATTCTCCGAGGGTCAACGGGTGGACACGATGAGGAACGGTGGCGAGGGTCCGGTGAGCGGTGTCGTCCTGCGGTACCGCAGGTCATGACGGACCGCGGTTCGCCCACGGTCCTCCCCGCAGCCGATCCTGTCCCGCCGTCGGCCGCGGGGGTCACCTCATATCTGCGGATCCTGCGACACGGTCCGGCTGCCCGGCCCTTCGCCGCGGCGGTGATCGCCCGGCTGCCGATCTCGATGGCGCCCCTCGGCACCCTGCTCCTCGTGCAGCACGTCCGCGGGTCCTACGGCGTCGCCGGCCTGGTGACCGGAGCCTTCGCTCTCGGGACCGCGGCCGGCACCCCCATCTGGGGCCGGCTGATGGACCGCTTCGGGCAACCGAAGGTCGTCATCCCCACGTCGCTGGCCAGCGCCGGATTTCTGGTCGCGCTCGCGATCTCCGCAGCGCTCGGCGGGGCCGACGGCCTGCTCATCGCGCTGGCCGCCGCGACCGGGATCACGTTCCCGGCGATCGGTCCGGCCATGCGGGCCGCCTGGCGGGTGGCGCTGAAGGACGAAGGGCTGCGTCGTGCGGGCTACGCCCTCGACGCGGTGGCGGTCGAGTCGATCTTCATCGGCGGGCCGCTGCTGCTCTCGCTGCTGCTCGCGGTGACACCCCCCGTCGTACCGCTGCTGGTGACGGCCGGGCTGCTGGCCGGCGGCGGCGTGGCCTACAGCCTGACCGCTGCGGCGCGCACCTGGCGCCCGGCGCCGCACCAACCGCCGACCGACGGGCGGCCGGTCGGTCGCTTCACCGCCTCGGCGGTGGCCGCCGCCGGCATCCCGGCGGTGCTCGGGGTGACCGCGATGATGAGCGTCGGCTTCGGCCACCTCGACACCTCGATCGCCGCCACCGCCCGCGAGGTTCTCGGCGACCAGGCGCGGCTCGGGCTGCTCTTCGCGGCGATCGCCGGCGGCAGCGCCACCGGCGGCCTCTGGTACGGCGCGCACCGCTGGGCCCCCGGGCACGAGCACCGGCGACTGCCCATCTCGCTCGGGCTCTTCACCCTGGGCCTCGTGCCGCTCTCGATCCTGCTGGGGGCGGGGGATCCGCACCTGTGGATCCTGCTCCCGTTGCTCTTCCTGGCCGGCCTGTCCATCGCGCCGAGCCTGATCATGTTGCAGAACCTCATCGACGCGCTCGCACCCACGCACCGGGTGAACGAGGCGCAGGCCTGGCTGTCCGCGGCGAGCACGACCGGGGCGGCTACCGGGACGGCGATCGCGGGCATCGTCATCGACGCCGCCGGCGTGCCCTGGGGGTTCGCCGGCGCCGCGGCGGCGGTCGCCGTCACCTGCCTGATCGCCCTCGCGAGCCAACGCACCTGGCGAAGTTTCGTCGCCCCCACCACCGGGCCGTGATCTCGGGCGGCGGCCCACCCACCCGTGACCCTCTCTGGAAGGACGGCACGCAGTGCGCATCACGGCGGTCAGGACCTATCCCGTCTGGATCGGCTCCCGTCTTCAACTGCTGGTGAAGGTGGAGACCGACGATGGCCTGCACGGCTGGGGGGAGAGCGGGTTTTCCAGCCGGGAGCGGGCGGTGACGGGCGCCGTCGAGCACTTCAGCCACTTCCTGATCGGCCGCGACCCGATGCGGGCCGGGGCGCTGTGGCAGGAGATGTACCGCGGGCAGTACTTCGAGGGCGGCCGGGTACTGACCGCCGCCATCTCCGCGATCGACATCGCGCTCTACGACATCAAGGGCAAGGCGCTGGGGGTCCCGGTCTACGAGCTGCTCGGCGGCCGCCAGCGGGACACGGTCGAGGGCTTCGCCTCGGTGGACGGCCGCGACCCCGGGCTGATGATCGGGCGGGCCCGCACGCTGATGAGCCAGGGCTGGCGCTGCCTGCGGCTCGGCATGAGCATGTCGCCGTTCGACGACCCGACCGTCTACGACCCGTGGATCTCGCTGACCGAGACCGCAGACGCGTTGGTCTCCGCGCGCCGCGAGCTCGGACCGGCGGTGACGCTCGGGATCGACTACCACCACCGGCTCAGCGTCGCCGAGGCCGCGTCGTTCTGTCAGCGCATGCCGATCGGCACCCTGGACTTCCTCGAGGAGCCGATCCGGGACGAGACGCCGCAGGCCTACGAAGCACTGCGCCGGCTGACCCCGGTGCCCTTCGCGATCGGCGAGGAGTTCGCCTCGAAGTGGCAGTTCCTGCCCTACATCGAAGGCGGCCTGGCGCAGTACGCGCGGCTGGACATCTGCAACGTCGGCGGCTTCACCGAGGCGATGAAGGTCGCCGGCTGGTCCGAGGCCCATTACATCGACCTGATGCCCCACAACCCGCTCGGTCCGATCTGTACGGCCGCGACGGTGCACCTGGCCGCTGCGACCCCCAACTTCGCGTGGCTGGAGTGCCGCGAGTCGGCGGGGGAGGAGACCCGCTTCCACGAGTCGCCGATCTTCGTCGACCGGGTGGCGCTGGCCGGGCACTCGTACCCGGTTCCGGACCGGCCGGGCCTCGGCGTCGACGTCGACGAGGACGGGTTGGCCGAGGCGGTCAGCGAACGCTGGTGGGAGTCGCCGCACCTGCGGCGGCCGGACGGCTCGCACACGAACTGGTGATCGGCCGCCGGGTCAGCGCGGACCGGGCCCGCGTGACCCGAGGTGGCCGGTGAACCAGTCGGCTGCGAGGTCCGCAACCGATTCGAGCGTCCCCGCCTCGGCGAACAGATGGCTCGCTCCCGGAACCACCGCCAGCCGGTTCTCCCCGGTGAGCCGCCGCTGCGCGCTGCGGTTGAGGTCGAGCACCTGTGGGTCGTCGCCGCCGACCACGAGCAGCGTCGGCGCCCGCACCTGCGACAGCCGGTCGGCGGCGAGATCGGGCCGGCCGCCGCGGGACACCACGGCGGCGATGTCGGCGTCCGGCTCGCCCGCCGCCCACAGCGCGGCGGCGGCGCCCGTACTCGCCCCGAAGTAGCCGACCGGCCGCCCCGCGCACCCACGCTCCCCGCGCACCCACGCGGTCACCTCGGTGAGCCGCCCGGCGAGCAGCGCGATGTCGAAGACATTGGCCCGGTCCCGCTCCTCGGCCGGAGTGAGCAGGTCGAAGAGCAGTGTCCCGAGCCCGGCCCGGTTGAGCGCGGTCGCGACCAGCTGGTTACGCGGGCTGAGCCGGCCGCTGCCGCTGCCGTGGACGAACACGACGAGCCCCCGGCCGTCGTCCGGCGGGGTCAGCAGACCCGCCAGCCGGACCGGCCCGGCCGGTACCTGCACCTCAGCACTCATCGCGGCTCGCCCGAGGCCGGTGCCCGATTGGCATCGCGGATGGGCATCCGGGACACTGTGTGGGCAGGAGGGGAGTATCCCGACGCGGCGGAATCGTCATCACGGTCGAGTTCGACCCGGTGCCGCCGGCCATCCAGGTGGGAGAGACCTCCGGTAGGTGACGTGTGACGTCCGACCGGAGGAGAGTGCATGAACATCCCCCTGTGGGTCTGGGGTCTGACCGTCGGCGTTCTGGTCGCCGTACTCGTCTTCGACCTGGTGGTCATCGGTCGCCGTCCGCACGAGCCCTCGCTGCGGGAGTGCGGGATCGCGATCGCGGTGTACGTCGGCCTGGCGGTCGCGTTCGGCATCGGCGTCTGGGTGCTGGCCGGTTCGACCCACGGGAAAGAGTTCTTCGGCGGCTGGCTCACCGAGTACAGCCTTTCCGTCGACAACCTGTTCGTCTTCGTCATCCTGATGGCGCGGTTCGGGGTGCCGCGAGCTCTGCAGCAGACGGCGCTGATGGTGGGGATCATCCTCGCGTTGGTACTGCGCGGAGTGTTCATCGCGGTGGGCGCCGCAGCCATCTCGGCATTCTCGTGGGTGTTCTACCTCTTCGGCGCGTTTCTCGTCTACACGGCCGTGCAGCTCGCGCGGAACAAGGACGACGACGGGGAGACGCGTGACAACGCCGTGATGCGCTGGCTGATGCGGCGGCTGCCCTTGACCGAGGACTACGCGGGCGTGCACCTCTCGACCGTCCGCGACGGCCGGCGGCTCGCCACGCCGATGTTGATCGTGATCATCGCGCTCGGCACCACCGACCTGCTGTTCGCGCTCGACTCGATCCCGGCCATCTACGGCCTCACCAAGGCTCCGTACCTGGTCTTCGCCGCAAACGTCTTCGCCCTGATGGGACTGCGGCAGCTCTACTTCCTGATCGGGGGTCTGCTGAGCAGGCTCGTCTATCTCTCCATCGGCCTGTCGGTGATCCTCGGCTTCATCGGCGTCAAGCTGATCTGCGAGGCGCTGGCCGGCAGCGGCCTGTCGTGGGCGCCGCACATCGGCATCGAGGTGTCGTTGGGGGTCATCGTCGGGGTGTTGCTGGTGACCACTCTCGCCAGCATCGTGAAGACCCGGCGGGACCCGTCCGCGGTGCGCGCGATGCCGGGTTCGCAGACGGGGCACGGCGGAGACGGCTGAGGGCCGCGACGCCGTTACGCCGTTACCCGTCGGCGCGTCCGGCGACGAGCTGCCCGTCCTGATAGACCGACCGGATCCGCTCCCGCAGCGAGCCGACGTCGTACGGATCGCCGTCGACGACGACCAGGTCGGCCCGCTTGCCCGGCGCGACCGACCCGAGGTCGGCGTCGACCCCGAGCAGTTCGGCGGCGCTGAGCGTCGTCGCGCGCAGCGCCTGGGCGGGCGACATCCCGCAGTCGACCATCAGCGCGATCTCCCGCAGATTGTCACCGTGCGGGCCGACTCCGGAGTCGGTGCCCATCGCGACCTTGACACCGGCGCCGACCGCCCGGCGCACCGCGTGGGTGTGCTGGTCGATGACCATCCGCGCCTTCTCGACGACCGCCGGCGTGAGCGGGACGCCGGCGTCGACCGCGTCGATCACCGCACGCGGTGCGGCGAGCGTGGGCACCAGCCAGGTGCCGTGCTCGAGCATCATCCCGATGCCCTCGTCGTCGAGGTAGATGCCGTGCTCGATCGACCGGACGCCGTTGCGTACGGCGACCTTGATGCCGTCGGCGGCCTGCGCGTGGGCCATCACGAACAGGCCGGCCGCGGTCGCCTCCTCCACCAGTACGGCGATCTCCTCGTCCCGGAAGTGTCCGTGGCGCGGATCGTCCCGCGGCGACAGCACACCGCCGCTGGTCGCGACCTTCAAGACGTTCGCGCCGGACCGGATCAGCTCGCGGACCTTACGGCGCATCTCGTCGGGCCCGTCGACGATCGTCGACGGCCGACCCGGATGCGGCGCCAGCAGCGGCACCGAACAGCCCGAAGGCAGCATGTCGTCGCCGTGCCCGCCGGTCTGGCTCAACATCGACAGCGCGATCTGCGTCCGCGGGCCGCGGATCAGTCCATCGGCCAGAGCCTGCGCGATGCCGAGGTCGGCGCCGCCGGCGTCGCGGACCGAGGTGATCCCCGCGTCGAGCGTGCGGCCGAGGTTCTGTTCGGCGAGGTAGAACTGGTAGGAGAACGGCGTGTGGGCGATGGTGAGCCGGTCGAGCGTGCTGATCGTGACGTGCACGTGGCAGTCGAAGAACCCAGGCAGCAGCGTCGCGCCGGCGAGGTCGACGCTCGTGTCGCCGTCGAGCCCCGTACCCACGTCGACGATGCGGCCGCCGTCCACGACGACGTCGGCGGTCATCGGGTCGACCCCGGTCCCGTCGAACACCCGGCCCCCGGTGAACAGCGTCCGGCTCATGCGCGACCGCCGCCGCCGCGTGGACAAAACCCACTAGTAGTGGGTTTTGGACGGCTGGTACGGCGTGTCGTGGACCAAAACCCACTAGTAGTGGGTTTTGTCCAGGGAGCGCGAGAGTGCGGAGCGGCCATGGGCGCGACCATAGTCGGCGGCCGGTAGGGGGATCCGCGGCGCCGTCCCGCCCTGGACACCCGTCCCAGGCGCCTGGCTCTGGGCCGGACAGAAAACGGGCGGTCCCCTCAAGACGACACCGCGGTCCCCGGATGGTTCGCACACGGCGACCATCCGGTTCATGGTCGGCGGAGATTCCGTGCCCGGCCCGCCGGGCAATACCCGCTCGGCGCGGGTCCGGCCGGCGCGCTAGCGTCCCCGGCATGAAGCCTGCCGACCTCGGTCTCCTCCGCATCCCCGGCCTGCCGACGCTCTCGCCCGACGGCTCCCGCGCCGTCGTCACCGTCGCCCGACCAGATCTCGACGAGGATGAATACGTCAGCCAGCTCTGGTTGGTTCACATCGACGGCGACGAGCCACCGCGCCAGCTGACCCAGGGCCGCAGCGACGCCGGGCCGCGCTTCTCGCCCGACGGTCGGTTTCTCGCGTTCGTCCGGAAGGTCAAGGACGGCAAGCCGCAGCTCTACGTCATGCCGACCGACGGCGGCGAGCCGCGGCAGGTCACCGACCACCCCCTCGGCGCCGGCCCCGCACAGTGGCGGCCCGACTCCGGCGCGCTGGCCTACTGCGCCCGGGTGCCCGAGGACGGCCGGTACGGCACCACGGAGGGGGTGACGCCGGACAAGGAGCGGCCGCGCCGGATCACGACGCTGGAGTATCGCCGGGACGGTGTCGGCTTCCTCACCGACCGCCGGCCCCATGTCTTCGTGGTCGACCCGTTCGCCGACGAGCCGGAGCCGGTCCAGGTGACGGCCGGTGATTTCGACGACTCCGATGTGACCTGGAGCCCCGACGGGTCGCTACTGGCCTTCATCTCCCGTCGGCACGAGAACGCCGAGCTCGATATGCGCAGCGACGTGTTCGTCTGCCGACCGGACGGCTCCGACCTGCACCGCATCACCGACACGACGCTCGACGCGGGCCAGCCCGCCTACTCACCGGACGGACAGACGGTCTTCTTCGTGGCCGAGGACCTCGGCCCGACGGGGCGCGACTTCGCCGGCCGCAACCGCGGCCTGTTCGCCGTACCGTCGGACGGATCGGGGAAATCGCGACGGCTCACCGACGCCGAGGAGTTCAACTCCGGCGACGGCACCGGCCGCACGGTCGTCACACCCGACGGCGTGCTCTTCGGCAACGAGCGGCGCGGTTCGATCGAGTTGCTGCGGGTGCCATTCGACGGTGGCCCGGTCACGTCCCTGCTCGACGGACCGCGCATGGTGACGGCGTTCGACGCCGCCGCCGGCACGGTCGTCGCGACGGTCGCCGACGGCGGCAACGCCGGTGAACTGGTCGCGCTGCAGGACGGCAAGGAGCGGGTGCTCACCGACTTCGGCGCGGCGATGACGGCCGGCGCGGACCTGTTCACGCCTCAGGAGCTGACCGCGACCGCGCCGGATGGATACCCGGTGCACGGCTGGCTCGTCCGACCCGCCGGCGACGGTCCGCATCCGGTGCTGCTGCTGATCCACGGCGGCCCGTTCAGCCAGTACGGATGGACCCTCCTCGACGAGGCGCAGGTCTACGCCGGCGCCGGATACGCCGTGGTGATGGGCAATCCGCGCGGCTCCTCCGGCTACGGCGAGGTGCACGGCCGGGCCGTCCGCGGCGACGTCGGCGAGCGCTCCGCCGCCGATCTGCTCGCGCTGCTCGACCGGGCTCTGCAGCAACCCGGCCTCGACGCCGACCGGGTCGGAGTGCACGGCGGGTCGCACGGCGGATTCATGACCAGCTGGCTGGTCGGCCACACCGACCGGTTCCGGGCCGGCATCAGCGAGCGCGCGGTCAACGCGATCGACAGTTTCACCGGCTCCAGCGACATCGGCTGGTTCTTCGGCGACGAGATGTACGGCGCGGATGCCGAGCAGCAGCGCAGGCAGAGCCCGCTCACCTACGTCGACCAGATCAACACGCCGCTGCTGATCGTGCACTCCGAGCAGGACTGGCGGTGTCCGGTCGAGCAGGCGCAGCGGCTCTTCGTGGCGCTCAAGCTGCGCGGTGTCGAGACCGAGTTGCTGCTCTTCCCCGGCGAGGGACACGAGCTGTCCCGCTCGGGTCTGCCGAGCCACCGGCTGGCGCGGTTCGACGCGATCCTCGACTGGTGGTCGCGGCACCTGCACTGAGGTCGCGGGATCAGTCCGGGCGGTCCGACCTGCGCCGGATGATGGCCTCCGCCTGCGCGAGGTCGGCCGGCAGCGTCACCTTGATGTTGTCGACCTCGCCGGGCACCCAGCGGACCGACGCCTGCGAGTAGCGCTGCACGCACGCCGAGGTGTCGGTGCCGGTGAAGCCGTCGGCGGCGGCCGCGTCGTACGCCGCGAGCAATGGCCCGGCGGCGAACGCCTGCGGTGTCTGCACCCGGACGTGGTCGGTGCCGAGCCGGCGCCGCACGGTGGCGTCGTCGGCCACCTCGACCAGGTCGCCGGCCGGGATCCCGGGTACGGCGCCGCCTTGCCGCGCGGCCGTGTCGACCACGGCACGCACGAGGCCCGGAGACGGCAGTGGGCGGGCGCCGTCATGGATGACGACGACCTCGACCGCACCGGCGGCGACGGCGGGGGCGAGCGTCCGCAGCGCGTGGTACTCCGACTCGTGCCGGGTCGCGCCGCCGTCGACCAGGTCGACCGCGACTGGTGCCGGCTCGGCGTCGAGCAGCGCCCGCGCCATGGCGCGGTCCTCGTCGCGGATCACCAGCACGAGGCGGACCAGCCCGGGCAGGGCCGCCATCGCCCGCAACGACCAGGTGATCAGATGCTCGCCCGCGAGCGGGAGATAGACCTTGTTGGCCCCGCCGCCGAACCGGGTCCCGGACCCGCCGGCCAGCACGATCGCGGCCACGCGCGGCAGGTGGCCGTCCTGCTCGTGCGAGCTCGTCATCGCCCGGCGCCGGCGCGGCGGGACTTCCGGGCGAGCAGGTCGCCGGCGGCCTCGAGATCCGGCACTATCCACCGCGCACCGGGATAGACGTCGGGCGGTCGCCGGGCATGGTCGACGACGACGACGTCCGAACCCGCTGCGACTCCGGCCGCGCAGCCGCGCGGGCTGTCCTCCACGACGAGACAGCCGGTGGGTGCGCGGCCGAGCCGGTCGGCCACGCGGAGGTAGGTCTCCGGGTCGGGCTTGCCGGCGGTGACGTCGTCGCCACACACGACGGCGACGAACGTCTCGCGCCAGCCGAAGCGGTCCAGGACGTCGTCCAGGTACGGCCGGGTCGCCGACGTCGCCACGGCGAGCACCGTGCCCTGCGCGCGGAGCCGGTCCAAACAGGGCACCGCACCGGGCATCGGGGACAGGGCGCCCAACAGCGACCAGAACCTGCGCTCCCGCCCGGCCAGCAGTTCGTCGGCCGGGACGTCGTAGCGTTCGGCGAGCTGCGCGGTGAGCTCGTCCACCCGCTGCCCGATGAACTCGTCGAAGACGCCCGCTGGTGGGTCGATGCCGAAGTCGAGCAGCGTCTCGCGGGCCGCCCGCTCGTGCAGCGGTTCGGAGTCGACCAGGGTGCCGTCGAGGTCGAAGACGACGGCGCGTGCGGTGGCCTCGACGCGGGTCATGCCCCCCAGTCTGGCCGGTCGGTCATCGGTGCCAGACTCAGGTCCCATGAGCTATCAGGCAGATCCTTCGCGGTACGAGTCCATGGTCTACCGCCGGAGCGGGCGCAGCGGCGTCAAGCTGCCCGCGGTGTCGCTCGGCCTCTGGCACAACTTCGGGCACAACCGGCCGTTGGACACCCAGCGCGCGATCCTGCGCCGCGCGTTCGACCTCGGTGTCACGCACATCGACCTGGCCAACAACTACGGCCCGCCGTACGGCTCGGCGGAGACCAACTTCGGCCGGATCTTTGCCGAGGACTTCAGGCCGTACCGCGACGAGATGCTGCTGTCGACCAAGGCCGGTTACGACATGTGGCCGGGCCCGTACGGTGAGTGGGGCTCACGCAAGTACCTGCTGTCGAGCCTCGACCAGAGCCTGTCGCGGATGGGGGTCGACTACGTCGACATCTTCTACTCGCACCGTTTCGACCCGGAGACTCCGCTCGAGGAGACGATGGGCGCGTTGCACAGTGCGGTGCAGCAGGGAAAGGCCTTGTACGTCGGCATTTCGTCCTACAACGCCGACCGCACCGCCGAGGCGGCGAGGATCCTGCGCAGCATGGGGACGCCGCTGCTGATCCACCAGCCGTCGTACTCGATGCTCAACCGGTGGATCGAGGAGAGCCTGCTCGACACCCTCGGCAAGGAGGGGATCGGGTGCATCGCCTTCTCGCCGCTTGCGCAGGGCATGCTCACCGACCGATACCTGGGCGGCGACATTCCGGCGGACTCCCGGGCGGCGCAGGGCACCTCGCTGTCGCCCGATCTGCTGACCGCTTCCGCGCTCGCGCACGTGCGCGCGCTCAACGAGATGGCGAACAGCCGCGGCCAGTCGCTCGCGCAGATGGCCCTCTCGTGGTCGCTGCGTGACAGCCGGGTCACCAGCGCGTTGATCGGTGCGAGCAGCGTGGCACAGCTCGAGCAGAACGTCGCCGCGCTCGACCACCTCGACTTCACCCCCGAGGAACTCGAGGCGATCGACCAGCACGCCGTCGACGCCGGCATCGACCTCTGGTCGCGCTCGCGCTCGGCCTGATTCGTCGACACCGGTGATCATTGCCGGGCGGCGTCCCCCGATGAGATACTCGGCCGGCCTTCGGGAGTGAGGGCCGGAGCGTCTGGGGGACGCCATGAGCCGTGCGGAGCCGAAGCACTACCTCCGGCCCTGCCTGCTCCTGCTGTTACGTGAGCATGCCGATCACGGCTACGACCTCGTCGACCGGTTGGCTCCGCTCGGCCTCGGCGACGAGGACTCCGGCAGCGTCTACCGCGCCCTGCGTTCGCTCGAGCACGATGGGCTCGTGCGGTCCCGGTGGGACCGCTCGGCGGCCGGCCCGGTGCGGCGCACCTACGACCTGACCGCCGACGGTCTCGCCGACCTCGTCGGCTGGGTCCAGGCACTGGAACAGACCCGGAGCGAGCTCGACTACTTCCTCTACCGCTATGCGGTGCTGGTCGCGACCCGGCAGCGGACACCGTTGCCCCGCCCGCCCTCGCGCCGCGCGGCGGATGAGGCGCCGCGCGACGCCGGGCAGGTATCGCCGCCCGAGGCGTGACCGTCGGCGGCGGTCAGGCCGCCGCGAAGGATCCGGCGGTCGCCGGCACCTCTGGCACCGCAGGCACCGCCGGCTCCAGCGCGACCTCGAGCAGGTCCGCGACGTCGCCGACCAGGCGGATGTCGAGCTGCTCGCGGACCGCCTCGGGCACGTCGTCCAGGTCCGGCTCGTTGCGGGCCGGCAGGAAGACGGTCGTCAGGCCGGCGCGGTGCGCGGCCAGGAGCTTCTGCTTCACTCCACCGATCGGCAGCACCCGGCCGCCGAGCGTGACCTCGCCGGTCATCCCCACCTCACCGCGCACCGGTCGACCGCTGGCCAACGACGCGAGTGCCGTCACCATCGTCACACCCGCCGACGGCCCGTCCTTGGGGACCGCGCCCGCCGGAACGTGCAGGTGCACGGTCCGCCGCAACGCGTCGGCGTCGACGCCGAGCGCCGCACCGTGGGCCAACAGGTAGGACAAGGCGATCTGCGCAGACTCCTTCATCACGTCGCCGAGCTGGCCGGTGAGCCGCAGGTGCGGGTCGCCGTCCATCGCGGTCGCCTCGACGAAGAGCACGTCGCCACCGGCACCGGTCACCGCCAACCCGGTCGCCACTCCCGGCACCGCCGTACGCTCGGCGCTCTCCGGGGTGAACCGCGGCCGGCCGAGGTAGTCGACCAACTGTGCCGGCCCGATGTGCACGGGAGCCGTGGTCGAGTCGGCGATCAGCTTCGTGGTGACCTTGCGCAGCACCTGCGCGATCGCCCGTTCCAGCTGACGCACGCCGGCCTCACGGGTGTGCTCGCCGGCGATGAGCCGAAGGGCCTCGTCGTCGATCTGCACCTCGTCCGGGTCGAGCGCGGCCCGCGACAGCTGCCGGGGGAGCAGGTGGTCGCGCGCGATGGCGACCTTCTCCTCCTCGGTGTAGCCGTCGAGCCGGACGACCTCCATCCGGTCCAGCAGTGCGTCCGGGATCGTCTCCGCGACGTTGCCGGTGGCGAGGAAGAGGACGTCGGACAGGTCGAGGTCCAGGTCGAGGTAGTGGTCGCGGAACGTGTGGTTCTGCGCCGGGTCGAGCACCTCGAGCAGCGCGCTCGCCGGGTCGCCGCGGAAGTCCGCGCCGAGCTTGTCCACCTCGTCCAGCAGCACCACCGGGTTCATCGACCCGGCTTCCTTGATCGCCCGCACGATCCGGCCGGGCAGTGCGCCGACGTAGGTACGCCGGTGCCCCCGGATCTCCGCCTCGTCCCGCACGCCGCCGAGGCTGACGCGCACGAAGTTGCGGCCGAGCGCGCGCGCGACCGATTCGCCCAGCGAGGTCTTTCCGACCCCGGGCGGGCCCACGAGCGCGAGTACCGCACCGCTGCCGCGCCCACCGACCACCTGCAGGCCGCGCTGGGCCCGCCGGGTGCGCACGGCGAGGTATTCGGTGATGCGGTCCTTGACGTCCTCGAGGCCGGAGTGGTCCGCGTCGAGCACGGCCCGGGCCGCACGGACGTCGGCATTGTCGGTGGTGCGGGTGTCCCACGGGAGTTCGAGCACCGTGTCGAGCCACGTCCTGATCCAGCCGGTCTCCGGGCTCTGGTCGCTGGAGCGTTCCAGCTTGCCGACCTCGCTCAGCGCGGCCTCGCGCACCTTCTCGGGCAGGTCCGCCTTCTCGACCCTGCCGCGGTAGTCATCGGCACCGTCCGGCTCGCCTTCGCCGAGTTCCTTGCGGATCGCGGCGAGCTGCTGGCGCAGCAGGAACTCGCGCTGGGACTTCTCCATGCCGTCCCGCACGTCGTCGCGGATGCGCTCGGCAACGTCGAGCTCGGCCAGGTGGTCGCGGCCCCATTCGGTGAGCCGCTCCAGCCGGGCGTCGACGTCGGCGGTCTCCAGCAGCCACAGCTTCTGGTCACTGTCCAGGTAGGACGCGTAGCCCGCCGAGTCGGCTAGCTGGCCGGCGTCGGTGATCTGCTGCACGCTGTCCACGACCTGCCAGGCGCCGCGCTGTTGGAGGATGGAGATCAACAGCGACTTGTACGCCGAGGCGAGGTCCTTCGTCCGGGCGGTCGGCTCGGTCTCGTCGACCGAGGTGGCCTGCACCCACAACGCCGCGCCGGCACCGGTCACGCCGGACCCGATGCGGGCCCGGCCGAGCGCGCGGATCACCGCGGCCGGCTCTCCGCTGGGCAGCCGGCCGACCTGCTCGATCGCGGCGAGCACGCCGACGGGCGCGTGGGCGCCGCGGATCCGCGGCACGACGAGCAGCCGGGAGTCGGCCGCGGTGCGGGCCGCGTCGACGGCCGCTCGGGTTTCGGTGTCCAGTTCGACCGGCAGCACCATCCCCGGGAGAACCACGGCGTCGGTGAGCGGGAGGACAGGAAGTTCGTATGTTTCGGGCATCAGGGCCCCCTCAAGATCGTGCCTATTCATGTTGTGTGGTGTCTAAGGCGTGGCCCCGGTCGACGATTCCCGCGCGGGCCGCGGTTTCGCTTTGGGCATACCGGCGATTTGTCCGTCCGCCCGGCCACACCGTGCGGTACCGGTCCAATGACGCTCTGTAGTGGTGAAGGCAAAAAGCTTGTACGCAGCGTGTCGGCGGACGAGGGTGGGCTCGCGTACCCGGTCGACAGCCCGGGCGTCGACCCGGGCGGGATCGGAAGTGGGGGGCCGCCATGCGGCGTACAGCGGGTTCTCGTGGGCACCGATGGCCGGCCCTGGCCGTGCTCGTCGCGACGGTGTGGTGGTTGTCCGCGCCCGGGGCGTGGGCGGCGCCGCACGGGGATGGCGCTGGCGACCTGCGGGTGCTCACGGTCGACCGGTCGCGGCTGCCTGGTGTCACCGCGATCGCGGTCGCACCGGACATGCTCTCCGAGCTCTCCCTTCCGGCCGGGTCCTTCTCGGCGCGTCGCGGCGACCGGCGGCTGCCGACGACCGCGGTCCGGCTGGCCGACGGTCACCTCGAGGTCGTGCTCGTGCTCAACCGTGCCGTCAGCGCTGCCGCGCTGAGCGAGGAGCAGGCGGCGGCCGCCGAGCTGGTGCACTCGCTGCCCGCCGGGGTGCCGGTGCATGTCTACGACGACGCGACGGCGACCATCCGACCGACCGGCCGGGCCGAGGCCGAGGCGGCTATCGCCGGCACGACCCGGTTTTCGGCCTCGCCGATGGACGGCGGGCTGACCAGCGTCGCGCTGACCCGGCCGGCGACCGCGCGGCGGGAGTTCGTCGTCCTGACCGCCTGCCCTCGGGATGATCCCGCCTCCGACGACCAGCAACTCGCCAACGCGCTGTCGGTCGCCGGTCAGCAGCTCGACGTCATCGGGGCGGGCACCGGGTGCGGGGCCGGACTCGCCGCGGTCGCCCGGGGTACGGGCGGCAGCCTCGTCACCGGTAAGTCGCCGGGCGAGGTCGCCGCCGCCGTCGACCGGGTCGCCCACGGGCTACTGGCCGAATACGAGGTGTCCTTCCGCCTCCCCGCCGGTGCGGTGCCGTCGGTGACCCTCGCGGTCAGTGCCCAGAACGTGCGGGCGGAGGAGGCGATCCGGATCGCCGGCCCGCCCGCACCGCCGCCGCACGATCTCAGTGACACCGCCACGATCGCCATCGGGGCCGGGGTCTCGGTGGGGCTGCTCGGGCTGACCGTGCTGCTCGTGGCGATCGACCGTCGCCGGACCGCGGCGGTCTAGCCGGCCACGGGTACGGCGAGCGCGATCACGTTGTCCAGGTAGGACCGCCGCGCCCGGTCGAAGCCGCCGCCGCAGGTGACCAGCGCGAGCCGGGACGGGCCGGTGGTGCGGAACAGATCCTGCCCGCGCAGCGCGGGTTTCGGCACCCGGCGGTTGGAGACGATGCGGTAGGTCCGCCGCGACCCGTCGGCGCTCACGACGGCGAACCGGTGGCCGGGCGACAGCTCCGCGAGGTGGAAGAAGAGCCCGTAGGCACCGTTGTAGTCCACGTGCGCGGCGAGGACGGTCGTTCCGTGCGGGTCACCCGGGCGGGCGCCGTAGGACCACCACGCCACGGTGCGGACGTTCGGCGGCACCTGCATCTCACCCGTCGCCCGGTCGGTGCCGACCGCGAGGACGGGCGCGTCGACGTCGAGCGCGGGAACGACCAGCCGGGCGGGTATCCGCGCCGCCCTGGCCTGCAATTCGGTGAGCCGGGCCGGGTGGCTCCCCAGGCCGCCGGAGCTCCGCCGGGCGGCCGTCGGCGACGGCGGCGTCGGCTGGTGCCGGACGGCGGTGGGCGACCTGGTTGGAGCGGATCCGCGGGCGGCCGGCTGTGCCGGGCCAGCCGTCTCGTGGACCAGCACCAACCCACCACCGACGGCGAGGACGACGGCGGCGACGGCCAGCGCCGCCGGCCGGCGCCATCGCCTTACTGCGGTCCGGCCTGAAGGCACCGGGTCAGGAGGTGTCACCGGGCGTGCGGTCCCGGTGGGTGCGGCCAGCGGCCCGGCGGGACACGGTGAGGGCGCCACCCACGCCGACGAGCACCGCCGCCGACAGCCCGATCGTGCCGGCGACGCCGATCGACCCGCCCGACGTCGCGGCCGCCCGGGCCGGCTGCGCCTCGGCGGCGAGTCCGCTGTTCCCGGTGTCTACCAGCACCGGGTGGCGTTGCACGCCGGACTTGCTCAGGTGAATGGTCTGGGCGAGCCAGTCGAGGCTGTTGTCGCCCGTGGAGCCGATGAGGTACAGCGCCGTCACGGTCCCGGCCTGCACCGGCACCTGTGCCGGCGGCATCAACGTCAACCCGGTCGACGCGGACTTCACGGCGACGGTGTGCGTTCCTGCGCCGACGGTGGTGTTGACCTGACCGGGCGAGACCACCGGGGCCAACGCGCCGTTCCCGACGGTGACGCGCAGCTTCGGCGCGTCGGCGACGTCGCGGACGACGATGGCCGAGCCCTTCCCGTCAGGCAGGAGGTTGGCGAGGTCGTCGTCCCGGTAGGCCGTCATGACCGGGCCGCCGTGCTCGTTCAGTCCCACCGCCACCGTGAGGTGCGCGCCGGCGGGGACCGTCAGCGTGCCCGCCACGATGGGCGCTCCGGTGGTGTCCCCGTGCCGGCGTACCTGCACGGTGTGCCGGCCGGGCGGAAGGGGCAGCGGGTCGGTGATCCGCTCGGGCGAGAACGAGCTGAGTACCGGCTTGCCGTCCACCGAGACGTCGGCCAGCAGGCCGCGTACCCCGTGGACGACGGTGACCTGGGCGTCGGCGCCCGCGTGGGCCGGGGCCTGCCGGGGCGCCGCCGCGGCCGGAGTGGCGAACACCCCGCCCGCGAGGATGACGGCGCCGCCGGTGATCAGGACCCCCATGCTCGGCCGCAGCCGAGCCAGCACGTGTTGCATCGTGAGACCCCCCATGTTGGGTGTCCGCCCGAAACACCGCTCGAAAAGATGCCCGGACGGTAGCCCGGCCCACCGCGATTTGACTACGAGGCGTACAGAAATCGCGCCGCTACATCACCCTGGGTGACAGCTCCTTGCCCACTCATTTGGCTTGAACGTCACGACCCGGGGCGGACTGCGAGGAACCGGGTGACGGCGGTGGCGTCCTTCGCGAGTGCGGCGGAGTCGTCGGGATCGAGGTCGTCGAACTGCGTCACCTCGACCCGGCCGTCGACCAGCCGCCACTTCGCGGCCGCCCGCCCGCCCACCAGGGCGAACGGCCGGAACACGCCATTGCTGGTGACCAGGTCGTGGTGGGCTCCGACGATCGACTCCCGCGACGTCCAGCCGAGCAGCACCGGATCGAAGGCGCCGAGCAGTCGCGGCGGGGGTGTCGACGCGGTACGGCGCCGGCCGGGCAGATCGACCAGACCGTCGTCTCGTCGGAGCAGGCCGTCGACGGACTCGATCGCCGTACGCGCGTCGCCGAGACGGAGCCCCGCCCAGCGCGCCAGATCCTCCGCTGTCGCGGGACCGTGCCCGGCCAGGTATCGCCGGCCCAGGCAGGCCAGCGCGGCATCGCGGTCGATGGCGGGCGGCGCACCGACCCAGTCCTTCGCCGAGACGAACGCGTGCTCGGCGCCGACCATGGGCCCGCGCACGATCAGGCCGCGCAGCGTGGCGAGGAACAGCAGGTGCGGCAGTGCCTGGCCCTCGGTACGCACGCCCTCTGCACTGATGCGCTCGCGCAACTGCTGTCGCGTCAGCGCCGCCCCTCCGGTGACGGACCGGGCGATTACGTCGACGCCGCGTTCGGCGGCCTCGGCGCTCACACCCTCCTGCCGGAGGCGTCGGGAACAACTGGTGAGCAGTTGCGGTGTGGTGAGCTCATGCAGCCACCAGAAGTCCTCGCGGCGTACGAGGTGCAGGGTCCCGCGGTTGAGCCAGCTGACCACCAGCGACCGCCGCGCGTTCAGCGCCTCGTCGACATCGGCGGCCCGAAGTCCGGTGGACCGCGCCCGGATCGCCAGGCGCATCCCGCGCGGATCCTGTGCCTGCACGGCCAGCAGCCGGTCGGTGACCTCCTCGGGCGTGCGGGCACGTCGCCCCGAGAGCAATTGGGCGGCGAATCGCTGCTGCATCGTCGCCGTTCCCGCTGGCTGCGTCACGCGCCCGATGTTAAGGCTGCGCGGTGATGCGGGAGATGGCCGGCTCGCTGCCGCTGCACCGACGGGAATCCGCGCCGCTGTGCCCTTGCTTCGCTGGGCGGAGCAAGGGCACAGGGTCGTTCGACAGAGCTGCTCACACCGCGAGTCTGGCAGCCCCCTAAGCGCCAGACTCGCGGTGATGAGCAGGTTGATCGGTCAGGGAGTCCCGACCGGCCCGGTGGTCATCGCGCCGTGGCAGGGACTGATCCCCGCGCTGACGTGCGCCAGGTCGGGATTGGTGGCGCCGGGTGCGGTGATCAGGAGGTTGTGGCTCGTGGTCGGCGTGCAGTTGAGGACCGCAGGGTTGGGATAGTGCAGGTAGAAGTGGGTCGAACCGCCGGCAGTCAGCACGACCGTCGGGGCGGAGCGGACGTCGTGGGTCACCGTCGTCGCCAGCGGGCTTCCGGCGTCGTTGAACAGCAGCGCGCCGACGTACCCGTGCAGGTTGCAGGTGGCACTTCCGGTGTTCGTCAGCCGGAAGTTCACGTAGACGTTGCCCGCGGCGCCTTCGGTGCTCTGGTACGTCGCCTTGAGGTTCTGGCTGTAGCACCGAGGCGTCGTGGTCGACGCCGATGCCGGCTCGCTGGCCGACGCGACGACGATTCCTCCGACGACGGCTCCGACCAGGACAGCGATTGCCCCGGCCCGGCCGAGGGTTGACCAGGTGACGTATTTCATCGGTGACTCCTTGGGCCCTGTGCCGCACCCCGGTCGGGGCGCTCACTATCTAGAGCCGGTAGACGGGTGCAAGATACGTCACGGCACGAACCGAACCGGTGGGACACTGCCCGGGTGCCTGCGACCACGACGACGGTGCCGGATCCCGCGCTGATCGTGCTCGTCGGACCGTCGGGAGCGGGCAAATCCGCGTGGGCCACATCCCGTTACCGTGCGCAGGAAGTCGTGTCCTCCGATGCCCTGCGCGGCGTCGTCGGCAGCGGCGAGCACGACCTCGACGCCTCGGTCGACACCTTCGCCGTCCTCGACCGGATCGTCGACGCCCGCTGCCGGCGCCGGCTCACCACGGTGATCGACACGCTCGGGCTAGACCGGGACCGTCGTCGCGGCTACCTCGCCCGTGCCGCGGACGCCGGGCTGCCGGCGGTCGTCGTCCTCTTCGACACCGATCCCGCGGAGTGCCGGCGCCGGAACCGGTCCAGGACGCGGCCGGTCCCGAGCCCGACTCTCGATGCTCAGCTGCGCCGGATGACCGCGGTGGTGGAGGAGGTGGCCGGCGAGGGCTGGGACGCCATACTGCACGACGTCGACAGCGTGTCGATCGAACCCGCACACACGCCCGGCGCCGCGTCGGCCGGGGCCGAGCAGCGGCGCCGCCCGACCCGGCTGGGGTTCGTGCTGCAGATCTCCCGCTTTCCATGGGGAGACGACCCCGCCCGCTGGCTGACCGACATCGTCGGCGCGGCAGCCGAATCCGGCTTCGAGGGCATCGCGTTGATGGATCACCTGATCCAGGTACCGCAGGTGGGCCGCGCGTGGGAGCCGATTCCCGAACCGTGGGTCACCCTGGGAATGCTCGCCGGGCTGCCGACCGAACTCCGGCTCGGGACCCTGGTGACGCCGGTGACCTTCCGCGCGCCGGGGATCCTCGCCAAGACCGTCGCGACGCTCGACGCCCTCAGTGGTGGCCGTGCCTTCTGCGGTATCGGCGCGGGCTGGTGGGCCCGGGAGCACGACGGGTTCGGGTTGCCCTTCCCGCCGGCCGGCGAACGGCTCGACCTGCTGGAGTCGTCGGTGGAGACGCTTCGGGCGTTGTGGCGCTCGGGCACCAAGGCCTACGCCGGCCCGCACGTCTCGCTGCCGGAGACCACCTGCTATCCCCGGCCGGTGTCCGACATCCCGATCATCGTCGGCGGCGGGGGGGAACGCCGCACGCTGAAGATCGCCGCGCAGTACGGCGACGGATGCAACCTGACGTCCGACCTCGACTCGCTCGACCGCAAGATCGCCGTGCTGCGCGAGCACTGCGCACAGGTCGGTCGGGACCCGGCCGACGTGGCGATCACCGTCCTCGATGTCCCGGTCGTCGGCGCCGACCGGGACGAGATCGCGAAGCTCGTCGAACGGCTACGCGGCCGGTCGAGTGCGGAGGCATTCGCCCGCACCCACCATGCCGGGACGCCCGCCGACCACGTGGGTCGCTACCGCGTGCTCGCCGATCGCGGCGTCGCCACGGTGTTCGTGTCGTTGCCCGATCTGGCGGGACCGGACGAGGTACGGCGGTTCGCATCGGTGGTCGGCGCGTTCGGCTGAGGTTGGCGCGACTCCCGGCTGCGGTTGCCGGAGGCGGTGAGCTCGCCGGTGTAGGCGTCGCTGACCTCCTGCAGGAAGTCGAGTGCGTCGATCGCCTCGTCCTCGTCGATCCTCGACAGTGCGAAGCCCATGTGGATGAGGATCCACTCGCCGGGCTGCAGCGCGCTGTCGCGGATCAGGCCGATGTTGATCGCGCGGCGTACGCCGGCCACCTCGACCTGGGCGATGTCGCTGTCGTCGGAGATCTCCACGACGACTCCGGGGATGCCGAGGCACATGAGGTCAGCCGCCTTCCGCGCCGGCGAGTTCCCCGCCGGCCAATGAGATCGATTCGAGCAGCATCTCGTCGCCGGCGTCGACCTGGAGGTCGGTCGAACCGCAGGCCGGGCAGATGTCGAGCGGGTCGTCGGACTCCGACTCTTCGCCGCAGTCACGACACTGTGCGCGCAGCGGCACGGTGACCAGGTCGACCCGCGCCTCCTCCGCCACCGATCCGGCCGCGACGAGCGAGAAGGCCATCTGCAGCGCGGGCTCGGACACCCGGTGCAACACCCCCATGCGGACCCTCACCCGGGTCACCTTACGGCCTGCCGCCCGCCGCTCGACCGCATCGAGGATTCCTTCGCACAAGCCGACCTCGTGCATGTCGTCGACCTCCTACCGCCGACCACTTACATCTGTCGCATCCGCAGGTAGCGCTTGACGTCCGGCACGCTCGTGACCACCACGGCGCCCACTCCCAGCACCGCGACGACCCTGACCACTCTCATCAGATTCTTCATGGTCCTTCCTCTCCTCGACGAGCTCTTCGACGAGCCGGCGGACAGCGCGTTCGGCATCCGGGATCGCCGCCGCGACCGGCGGGCTGAGCCCCATTCCCTCCTCGACCACCTGCGGTTCGCAGCCGACGATCAGCACCCGGCCGACGGCGTCGGTCGCCGCGGCGTCGGACAGCGTCGCCACCAGGGCCAGCACGGCTGCCGGCTCCATGCCGTGACCGTCGACGGGAGGCCCCTCCGGGGGCCGGGAAAGCGCGGTCAGGTCCGGCTCGATCACCGACACCGTGCCCGCCGGCTCGCCCCGGGGTACGGCGTCCACCAGCACCAGCACGTCGTAGCCGTCGAGCAGTTGGTAGGCGAGATGGACGCCGCGGATGCCGATGTCGACGACCTCGACTCCGTCGGGCATCGGGGTGCCCAGCAGCCGGTTGGCCACCTCGACACCGAACCCGTCGTCGCCGAGGAAGATGTTGCCGATGCCGGCGACCAGGATCCGACCGGTCATGGGCGCACCTCGATCGGCTCGACCTCGTCGGGACGGAAGTAGCGGAACCGGCCCTGCGCCTGTTGCAGCTCCGCGGCCGGGTCACCGTCGATCGTGACCGCGAGATGGTCACCCTCGTCGACGTCGCGGAGAACCGCCTGCACCGTCGCGAGCCGTCCGTCGAGGAAGAGGTCCTGCGCGTCGCTACGGCGCACGCCCGGACGCAGGTAGACCTGACTGCCCTTGCCGACCAGCACGCCGCGCACCTCGATCAGGTCGCTCTCCGGGGATACCGACGAGTCGGCTTCCGGATTCCACCAGGGCGCCGGATCCGCCGTCGGCGCATCCGGGACGTCGAGAGTGGGGAAGTCCGCGCCGGCGGAGGTGGTCTCCCGCAGATAGCGGATCGCGCCGTGCAGTCGGTCGAGCACCTCCGGCGGCAGGTCGTCGACGCGGTCGATCACCGCCTCGGCGCGGGGATCGGTGCCCCGTGCCTCGCGTTTCTCCTCGTCGGTGAGCGCGAGCGTGCGCAGGTTGAGAATCTCCTCGATCTCGGTCGAGTCGTAGAGCTCGCCGGTGCTCTCCGGCGCGATCTGCGGGAAGTCGTAGAGGATGATCGGCGAGGCGAGCATGACGTCGTTCCGGCCGTTGCCGACCAGCACCGGCCACGCATTGCGGTTGGTGCACGCCGTCGTCGCCGGGCGGGCCCACTCGGGCGGGTCGAGCAGCGAGAGAAACCCGCCGTCGGAGATGGTGAGAATCGCGTGGGTCCCGACCATCGACCGGCGCATCGCCTGCGGGCGGTCGGGCGGGTCGGCGTCCGCTGTGCCGGACGGCCACGGCGTGACGTTTTCGACCACGGCGTGCAGCCGGATCGCGCCGTACGGGCCGGGGGTGCGTTCGGCGGAGAGCCGCAGCCGGCCGGTCAGCGGCAGTCTTTTCCGGACCAGCCGGCCGACCACCGCGCCTGCCTCCCGTACCTCTTCGACGTCCTGCCCGCCGTCGACCTGGAAGTCGACGACCTGCTCGCCGGACAGCAGCCGGTCGAGGGGGATGCTCGCCCCAGCCTGCTCGGCGACGCCCTCCTCCCACGGGACGATCCGCCGGTCGGCGAGTTCCAGCGCCTCGGTGGACACGAAGCGCCCGGAGCCGGCGTCCTCGGCCCGCTCGACGGTGCGCGCCTGAATCTGCAGGAAGCGCACCTGCACCGACACCGTGCACCGGTCGCTGCGCGACTCCACCAGGCATTCGGTCGCCATGTCCCACTGTTCGCTGAGGCCGTCGGCGACGGCGCGCGGGACCAGGACGCCGAACTGCCAGCGCAGCCGGTTCTTCTGCCCCGACGCGCGGTAGGGGTAGAGCACGTAGCCCTCGTAGAGGACCGCGTCGGCGACCCGCCGCGCCTGCTCGAGCGCCGTCGCGCGGTCGATCGCCGGGCTGGCGGCCGAGGTCATCGGGCGGCCTCCTCGGTACGGCGCAACAGCGACTCCACCGTCTCGTCCCACGTCGTGAGCCCGTGCCGCGACTTGAAGTCCTGCAGCGCGTCGACGGTCTCGACCCGCATCCGTAGCCATGCCGATCCCGGAAAGCTGAGATCCATCAGCGTGCGCCAGGTCGCGACCGGCACCCGGACGTTGATCTCCCGATCCCACGGGATCTGGTCGACCAGCATGCCGTCGCCGCCGCGATAGAACACGGTCCCGCTGAAGAGCAGCAGGAGCGGGATCTCCCCGCCCCGCAAGGCGTGGAAGTACTTCGCGGCGGCCACCTCGAAGTCGTAGGTGCACGGCACCGCGACGTCGACCTCGGTGCTGCCGGTGAACGCCGGCAGGACGAAGGGCACGGTCGCGAACTGCAGCGGCTTGAGTGTGTCGCCCCAGCGGGTCCGGTCGCCGAAGAGGTCGAGCAGCCGGGCTGCTTCGTCGTCGTCGTAGCGACGCCGCTGCGGCTCGATCCGGATCTGGCAGCGGAGTACGCCGGTGTGGATCCGGGCCCCGCTGTCCTCGCCGACCTTCAGCCCGAACAGCAGCGTGGGGGAGGCGGCGTAACGGTCGGGCGTGACGCCGGAGCATTCGAAGGACAGCGACGGCATGTCAGCGGTCCGCGGTGTAGGGCCGGCTGCGCGCCTGCAGCCGGTCGAAGAAGTCGTCGATCGTCTGCCACGCCTCGGCGCCGCCGGCGAAGCCCTTCCAGTTCATGCGGACCAGGCCGACCAGTTCGTAACAGGCGTCGATCGGGACGAGATAGCACTCGTAACGGCCGTCCCGTTTGCGGACGAGCAATGCCTCGACGTCGGGTTCGAGCAGCGCGGCGAGACGGTTGGCGGAAGTGACGTCCGCCCAGGTCTCCAGCGAGAGCAGGCTCTCGGTCGCCCCGGCCGGGCTCGGGTAGAAGGCGTTGGTCTGTCCGGCGATCGAATTCACGAAGAAAAACGCCATGCTGACGGGGATCTGCAGGAGATCCCATTGGGCGTCGGTGATGGCGAAGGCGGCATCGTAGAGATGGCGGTCGGGCACCGAGCGGTACCTGCCCTGGGCCGCGGTCGGATTGGTGAACAGCAACGAACACGCGCGGCAGGTGCACATCAGTGCCCGCTGCTCGACGTTGACCACGTGCCGGTGCTCGTCCTCGAGCGGCTCGCCGCACATTTCGCAGACCTCGCCGGCACGGACCGGCTCCCGCGGCTCCCGGAATCGCCGGAGTGCGGCGATGTCCGGGGAATTCGCCCCACGCACCGGTGTCGGAGGTGTCACCCGGCCACCGCCCCGATCACCGGCAGCGCGACCCGGCAGCCCTCGGTGTCGTCGAGCAGGGGTACGGGGTCGAGGTGACCGACCGCGCCGCCCACCGCCCGGCCGGCGAGTCGTACGTCGTAGCGGGCGCCGCAGTGCCCGCAGGCGAGGATCTGTGCCGTGACGCCGGCATCACCCAGGCCTGCTGCGCAGGCCGGGCAGGCGCTGCGGTAGGCGTAGTGGCTGTCCTCGAGGCGTACGACGACCATCGTCGTCCCGGCAAGCTCCACCTCGGCGAGACCCTCGTCGGCCAGCGCCGGCAGGTCGAGCGGCGTCCAGTCGACCGGAGCGTCCTCGGCCGCGGGGCCGCCCTGGAAGCGTTGGATCTGCAACACCGTCCGGTCGTCCGTGGCCGGTGCCGCGACGCCCTCGACATCCACCTTGGTGATCTCCGGCGCAGCCTCGAAGATGGCCCGCTCGATCGTCGACGTCACCGTCACCGTCGAGGACGGGCATCCGTCGCAGCTGCCCTCCAGCTTCAGGTGCGCTACGCCGTCGTCATCGACACCGACCAGCTCGATCCCGCCTGCGTGGGAACCGAGATAAGGCCGGACCCCGTCGAGGGCGCGGCCGATCCGGGTCAGCACGTCGACCGGATGCAGGTCGTGCACGAGCAGCAGGCTGGCCACCACCTGATCCTGCGTCAGTCGCTCCAACATTGCCGCGCCGTCCGGCCCGGCGTCGTCGAGCACCGACACGATCCGCTCCAGCCCGGCTCCGTAGAGCTCGAGCAGCCGACGGACGATCTCCTCGGCAAGGTCCGCGGCGGCGGGATCCTCGGTACGGCGTACCTGCTCCAGCAGGTCACCGATCCGGGCCGCCGCCTCGGCCGGGTTCGGAGCCGTCGGCGTAGAGGAATCGGGTTGATGGGTGGTGGTCGGCATCGCCATGAGGGCTCCTACCGCCGAGTCGCGCTATGCCTGCGGATAGGACGTCGGCGAATGCACCTGCTTGAGCACCTTTCCAGGACCGAGATACATGTGGACGCCGCACGGGAGACACGGGTCGAAGCTGCGTACCGCCCGCATGATGTCGATGCCCTTGAAGTTCTCCGGAGAGTTCTCCTCGAAGATCGGCGTGTTCTGGATCGCGTCTTCGTAGGGCCCGGGTACGCCGGCAGGGTCGCGCACGCTGCCGTTCCACGGCGTCGGCGGGTAGGGGTGGTAGTTGGCGATCTTGCCGTCACGGATGACCATGTGGTGCGACAGCACGCCGCGGACGGCCTCGGTGAAGCCGCAGCTCACGGCCTCGTCCGGCACCGTGAACGGCTCCCAGGTCTTGGTGTTGCCGGCCCGGATCTCGGCGAGCGCCTGCTCGACGAAGTGCAGGGCGGCCGCCGCCGAGTAGGCCTGGAAATAGGTGCGGGCGCGGTCGCGCTCTATGGCGTTGCTCCACTGCGGGATCTTCCACTCCAAGCTCATCTCGGGCTTGGTGGCCGTCTTCGGCAGGTTGATCTGCACGCTGTGCCCGGTGCTCTCGACGTAGCCGATGTGCACGAGGTTGGCCAGCGCCGTCGACCACAACCGGGCCAGCGGTCCGCCGCCGGTGTCGAGCGGAAGGTTGTCGGTGCCGTCGAACCACCGCGGCGACATGGTCCAGCTGTAGGCCCCGTCGAAGTCCCGCTTGGCGGGCGCCGGGATGGTGTGCTGGTTCCACGGGTGGCGGCGGTCGACCGGGTTTCCCAGCGGGTCGCGGGTGACGAACATCTCCTGGTCTTCCCAGTCCCGGTAGAACGAGTGCCCGAGCAGGATCCGGATGCCGAGGTTGATGTCGACGAGGTCGGTCGTGACGAGGTTGCCGTCGACGACGACGCCCGGGGTGACGAACATCTTGCGTCCCCAGGCCGTCATGTTCTCGTAGCTGAAGTCGCAGTGCGCCGGGTCGTTGAGACTGCCCCAGCAGCCCAGCAGGATCCGGCGCTGGCCGACCTGCTCGTAGCCCGGCAGCGCCTCGTAGAAGAAGTCGAAGAGGTCGTCGTGCATCGGCACCACACGCTTCATGAACTCGACGTAGCGCATGAGCCGGGTCAGGTAGTCGGTGAAGAGCTGGATGGTTGCGGACGTGCCGACGCCGCCCGGGTAGAGCGTGGACGGGTGCACGTGGCGCCCCTCCATCAGGCAGAACATCTCGCGGGTGTAGCGGCTCACCTGCAACGCCTCGCGGTAGAACTCGCCTTCGAGCGGGTTGAGCGAGCGCATGATGTCGGCGATCGTCTTGTAGCCGTGGTCGCCGGCATGCGGTGCCTCGGTGTGCTCGGCCCGCTCCAGGACGCCCGGGTTGGTCTCCTTGACCATCCGTTCGCAGAAGTCCACCCCGACGAGGTTTTCCTGGAAGATGTTGTGGTCGAACATGTACTCCGCGGCCTCGCCGAGGTTGATGATCCACTCAGCGAGCGCCGGTGGCCGGACGCCGTAGGCCATGTTCTGGTTGTAGACCGAGCAGGTCGCGTGGTTGTCGCCGCAGATGCCGCAGATCCGGCTGGTGATGAAGTGTGCGTCGCGGGGGTCCTTGCCCTTCATGAAGATGCTGTAGCCGCGGAAGATCGACGACGTGCTGTGACACTCGACGACCTTCTTCTGCTTGAAGTCGATCTTCGTGTAGATGCCCAGGCTGCCGACGATGCGGGTGATGGGGTCCCACGCCATCTCCACGACGTCGGTATCGGTCCCGCCCGAGGTGCCCTCGGTCTGCGCCCGCGTCGTGGTCATCGTCTGCCCTTCCTTCGGCTTCGCTCGGCTGGTACGACGTCGTTTTCCGGTGCGGTCGGTGGTGTCGCTCACCACGGAGGCCGGTAGCCGGTGACCAGTTCACGCCCCTTGTTGCGCCACTTCGGTTCCTTGTCCACCGTCTTCGTCGTGACACTGCGCAGGTTGCGGATCAGGACGCCGTAGGCGCCGCTCGCGGCGGTCGAGACCCGCGCGCCCGGCGGCTCGTCCATGAACGGCATGAACTTGTCGGGGAAGCCCGGCATCGTGCATCCGATGCAGATGCCGCCGACGTTCGGGCATCCCCCGACGCCGTTGATCCACCCGCGCTTGGGCACGTTGCATTTCACGACCGGGCCCCAACATCCGAGCTTGACGATGCACTTCGGGGACCCGTACTCCGTCGCGAAGTCGCCCTGTTCGTAGTAGCCCGCCCGGTCGCACCCCTCGTGCACGGTGCTGCCGAACAACCACCGCGGGCGCAATGCCTCGTCCAGCGGGATCATCGGCGCCGCACCAGCGGCCTGGTAGAGCAGATAGAGGATGGTCTCGGACAGGTTGTCCGGATGGGTCGGGCAGCCCGGCACGCAGATGATCGGGAGCCCGGCCTTCGACTTCCAGTCCCAGCCGAGGTAGTCCGGGACACCCATGGCCCCGGTGGGATTGCCCGCCATGGCATGGATGCCGCCGTAGGTGGCGCAGGTGCCCGCCGCGAGTATGGCGAGCGCCTTGGGGGCCAGCCGGTCGAGCCACTCGCTCGTCGTCATCGGCTGGCCGGTGACCGGGTCGTTGCCGAACCCGCACCAGTACCCCTCCGGTTTGATCGCCTCGTTGGGTATCGAGCCCTCGACGACGAGCACGAACGGTTCGAGCTCGCCGCGGTCGGCCTTGAAGAACCACTCGATGAAGTCGTTGACGCCGCCGACGGGGCCGTTGTCGAAGTCGATCAGCGGCCAGTGCACGGCGACCTTCGGGAGTCCTGGGAGTGCGCCGAGAACGATGTCCTCGATGCTCGGCTGCGTGGCGGCGGTGAGCGCGACCGAGTCGCCGTCACAACTCAAGCCGGCGTTGATCCAGAGGATATGGACGACCGGTTCGGTGTCTTCCCCGGACGGGGTCTGCTCGGGCGCGGCTGTCGTCATGGTTGGTCACCTCGCGACGCACGGAGCGGTGCCGGTCACCGGCTCATTCGCACAGAGTGGCGCGCATCGGCGTCGGCGGTAAGGGCAATGCGCACATAGGGGCAGTGCGCCTCCGGCGGTCGGCGGCCGCAGACCCCTAGCATCCGCACTGGAGGTGATCACCGTGGGCAGAGCCCGGCGCCCGGTCAGGATCTCGGTGTGCGTGGCGGCGGCGGCCCTGGTGGCAGCAGGCCTTGCCGCCTGCGGAAGCGCCTCGTCGAGCGCGTCCGCTCAGCACACCCTGACCCTCTACACCTCGGTCACGCAGAACACCGTCGACGCCACCCTGGCCGTCTTCCGGGCCGATCATCCCGGCACGAAGGTGAATGTCTTCCGGGCGCCTACCGGCCAGCTCAACGCCCGGATCGCCACCGACCAGCGCACCGGGGGTGTGCGTGCGGACGTGCTGTGGGTCAGCGATCCGCTGACCATGCACGGCTACGACGCGCAGGGGCTGCTCAGCCACACCCTGCCGCCGGCCGCCGCCCGGATCCCCGCCGACCTCCGTACGCCGTCCTTCGCCGGCGCCGGTCTGCTCTACATGGTGCTCGTCTACCACGCCGGTCTGAACCCCGCGCCCACCAGCTGGGCCGACCTCACCCGCCCTGCCTACCGGCATGCGGTCGCGCTGCCGGACCCGGCCTTCGCCGGATCGGCCATGGGCGCGCTCGGGTACTTCAGCCAGGCGAAGGGTTATGGGGCCGCGTTCTACCGCAAGCTCGCGGCCAACGGAGCGGTGACGGTGAACAGCCCGGACGACGTCGTGACGGGTGTCGCGCAGGGCCGCTACAAGGTCGGGATGACGCTGCTCGACGGGGCGCTCGCCGCGGTCAAGAAGGGCGCTCCGGTCAAGGTCGCCTGGCCCGCTCCGGGCGCCATCGTCATCTACAGCCCGATCGGTACGGTGCGCAGCTCGGCCGATCCCTCCCTCGCCCGGTCCTACGTGAACGACGTCCTCAGCCCGGCTGGACAGAAGGCCATCGCCAAGAGCGGGAAACAGCCCGCATTGCCGGGCATCGCCGCACGGCCGAAGGCGGTCGGCGCGCACATCGTCGCGCCGGCGTGGCCCACGCTGTTCAGCGACAAGGCCGCCCTGCTGCGTGAATACCAGGGGATCTTCGGCGCGTGAGCACGGTGCGGCTCGGGCGCCTCGGACGCCCGGGGTGGGCCGGCTACGGCGTACTGCTCGCCGCCGCCCTCGTCGTCGGACTCGTCGGTCTGCCATTGGCGCGCCTCGTCGCGATCTTGGTCAGCGCGGGCACCGGACCGTTGCGCCGCGTGGTGACCGCTCCCGGCTTCGGGTCGGCGGTGGCGCACAGCCTCGAGGTCGCCCTCGCGGTGACGGCGATCGCGGTCTGCGGCGGCGCGGCGGCCGCTTTGGCGACCGCCCGGCCCGGCACACCGGGGCGCCGCTGGTTGCGCGTCGCCGTACTGCTGCCGCTGCTGGTCCCGCAGTTCGTGCTCGGCTACAGCTGGACCCAGGCCTACGGGCGGTCGGGGTTCAGCGACCAGGTCCTGGGCGTGACCCTGCCGGGACTGTTCGGGCCGGCCGGCGTCATCGTCGTCACCGCGGTCAACGTCCTGCCGCTGGCCTATCTCGTCGTCGCCGCGAGCCTTTCGGCGCGCGCCGAGCCCGACCTCGTCCGCGCGGCGCGCGCCGCCGGTGCCGACGCGGTCACCGCGTTCCGGACGGTCACGCTGCCGCTGCTGCGGGCACCGCTCGGGGCCGCCGCGGCCCTGGTGTTCGTGACGGCACTGGAATCCTTCGCCGTACCCGCGGTGCTGGGGATCCCGGCCGGTTTCGCGACCATGACCACGCGGATCTACTCCGACCTCGCGCTGGCGAGTGACCCGGACTCCTTCACCGACGCGATCACCCTGTCGTTGGCCCTGGTGCTCGTCGCCGTCATCGTGCTGGTCCCCGCCGACCGGCTCTTCGGCGTGCGTGGGCGCCCGATCCGCAGCGGCGGTTCGGCCGGCGCGGTCCCGACGCGAAAGCCGGGCCGGTCCGCGTGGCTCGCGACGGCCGCGCTGTGGGCCTACCTCGCCGTCGCCGTCGGATTGCCGCTGGTGGCACTGGTTCTGGCGTCGATCACCCGGGCCGTCGGGCTGACGCCGGTGCCGAGCAACTGGACGCTGGCCAACTTCAGCCAGGCGCTGTCCGGCCCCACCGTTCCGGCGCTGTTGCGCAGCCTGCTGCTCGCGCTCGCCGCCGCCAGCATCCTGGTCGCCGCGGGCGGGCTCGTCGCGGCCCTGGAACGGCGGCGATTCGGCCGGAGCCTGCCGACGATCGTCATGCTGGCCTTCGCCCTTCCGGGGTCGGCGCTCGCGGTGGGCATGCTGCTCGCCTATGGACGGTGGCTACGCGACACGCTGCTGCTCATCCTGCTGGCGTGCCTGGCCAAGCTGTGGCCGTTCGGGCACCGGCCGATCTCCGGTGCCGTCGATCGGCTCCCGCCGGACGACCTGCGGGCCGCCCGGGTCAGCGGCGCCCGGACCATCACCGCGATCCGCACCGTGGTGCTCCGCCCGCTCTCCCCGGCCCTCGCCGGTGCCTGGCTGCTGATTTTCCTCGTCGTGCTGCACGAGCTGACCATGTCCAGCCTGCTCTACGGACCGTCCAGTGAGACGCTGGCTGTCGTGGTCCTCAACCAGCAGCAGCTCGGCGACGTCGGCGTGACCGCCGCGCTGGCCGTCCTGCTGGGCCTGCTGCTGGTCGTCGCGGCGTTGCCGCTGCTCGTCTGGTCGAGGGTGCGGCGCAGCTCCGGGGCGCGCCGCCACGCCCCGGTTCGCGCGGAGGCAGGGGTGTCCGGTGCAGCCTGACGTGACCGATGTGCGAGCGCCGGACATCGTCCGGTCCACGCCCGCGGTCACCTGCCGGGGACTGCAGGTCGAGTACGACGGTCATCCGGTGCTCGTCGATCTCGAGCTGACCGTCGGGGCGGGTGAGGTCGTGGCGTTGCTCGGACCGTCCGGTTCGGGAAAGACCACGCTGCTGCACACCGTGGCCGGCTTCGTGGCACCGAGCGGCGGTGAGGTGTGGCTGGGTGACCGCCTGGTCGCCTCGGCCGACCGGCTGGAGCCACCCGAGCGGCGGGCCGTCGGGATGGTGTTCCAGAACTACGCACTGTGGCCGCATCTGTCGGCGCTCGACACGGTCGGCTACCCGCTGCGCCGGGCCGGCCGGTCCCGGGCGGACGCCCGGGCCGAAGCGCTCGCCCTGCTCGACCGGCTGCGTGCCGCCCACCTCGCCGACCGCCGTCCCAGCCAGCTGTCCGGCGGCGAGCAGCAACGCATCGGCCTGGCCCGCGCACTCGCCCGCCGCGGCTCGGTCAACCTCTTCGACGAGCCGACGGCGCACCTCGACGCCTCGCTCCGCGCGACGGTGCAGGAGGAGATCGCCGATGCCCAGCGGCGTACCGGCGCGGCCGCGATCTACGCCACGCATGACGCGACCGAGGCGTTGGCGGTCGCCGACCGCCTGGTGCTGCTGCACCGCGGGCACCTCGTGCAGACCGGATCACCGCGCGCGGTCTACGAACAACCGGTCGACCTGTGGGCCGCCCGGCTGACCGGTCCCGCGTTCGTGCTGCGGGGGAGTGCCCGGTCCGGTCCGTCCGGTCGCGTCGTGGTGAGCGTCGCCGGCGTCCGGGTGGATCTCGACGTGGGGCCGCCGGACGGCGTCGTCGCGGACGAGGTCAACGTCCTCGTCCGGCCGGACTGGACCGCGCTCGACGGGCCGCTGCCCGGTCAGGTGGACCGGGTTCAGTACCGCGGCGCGCACACCGACTACCGGCTCGACACGCCGGCCGGCCGGGTCGTGGTCCGCGACGCGGGGCCGCCGCGACTGCAGGTGGGGGACCAGACGACCTGGCGGTTGTCCCGCGGGTGGCTGCTCCCGCCGTCCAGCGGGCAGCGCGACTGATCAGGAGAGCGCGGCGGCCGGGCCCGAGTGCTGCACCTTGTGGTTGGTGATGTCCAACTGGCGCGCGGTGTAGTGCTTCAACGCCGCCAGATCCGACGCGCTGAGCCGGTCGCAGACCCAGTGCCAGTGCAGCGACACCCAGTCCCCGATCTTCAGGTCCGGCAGGAACGAATAGCCGTCGACCGACCGGGTCGCGGTCTCGGTCTGCGCCGGCCCGAGGCCGAGGTGGTGGCCGTCCCAGGTCAGGGGCTGCGAGCGCACCACGACCTGACCGGGCTCGACGGCGACGACCTGGCCCCACCGGATCCGGCACCGGTCGAGCACCGTCAGCGGGGTGTCGCCCCGGTCGGCGCCGAGCAGCCCGACCCACGGGTAGACGCCGAAGACGTGGAAGCTGTGATGAGGCACGGCGTCGGCCGGGACGTTCTCCTCGAGATAGCTCCAGGTGAGCCCGGTGCGCGGGTGGAACCGGTCGCGTAGGGAGTTGCCGAACATGTTGCGGTCGACCCGCTCGAGCAGCCGGCTGCCGACCCAGTAGGCCTGCACCACGCGCCGGTCGAGCGGGTCGCCGATGCCGGTGCCCTCGGCGATGAGCTGCAGGTAGGGCCAGGCGCCGAGGAAGCCCCGCGCGAGCTGCACCAGGCCGTCGTCGACGACGCCGGCGGTGCCGTATTCGAGCAGCGCCCGGTGGTCGGGCGGTCCGCAGTAGCCGAGCTCGTTCGGTGGGTAGGCGTATCGGGTGAACAGCACCGCGCCGGACTCCCGGGCGACGGCGTTCTCCGGCCGGTCGAGGGTTGTGGGCCGGCCGGTGAGCCGGGCGCCGGTGGTGTCCCCATCGAGGTTCACAGCTGCCTCCCCTGAGGCAGTCGACCGGGCGCGGTCGGCTGCGATGTGTCCACGATGGAAAGGCACGCCGCGCGTGTCAAGGGCTGCGGTCGTGTCGTCGGGTGTTGTCAGCCCGGGTGTACGGCGCTGCGCACCTCGTCCAGATCGGCGTCGTCGAGGCCGAGCGCGTGCCGGAGATCCGCTCCGGCGACCTGGTCGAGGTCGCGGTCGAGATCCGGGCCGTAGGTCTGCGCGGCGATGTCGGCGTGCCGGGCCATCGCCGACCTCGCGGCCCGGGGATTGCCGGACCGGATCGCGTTGTAGACCCGCCGGTGCACGGGAACGCCGGCGGCGGCCGTTGCCGGGTCGCTCAGGCTGCGCAGGATCAGTTCGGCGCTGGGCTCGGCGATCGAGGCGAACATGACCTCGAGCACCGGGTTGTGCGCCGCGCGCGCGACGGTGATGTGGAAGGCGAGATCGCGCCGTACCCGCTCCACCAGTCGGTCGGCGCCCTCGAGCGCCTCCAGGTGGGTCAGCATGTCCCGCAGGTCCGCGTCGGTCGCCCGGACGGCGGCCGATTCGGCCGCGTGCGACTCGAGCAGCCGCCGCGCCTCGACGAGCTGGCGGGCGGTCACGCCATGCCGGCGGAGCACTCCCTGGAAGGCCCGCGCGGCGTCGGTCGTGCGGGGCGCCCGGACGAAGGCTCCGCGCCCGATGACGACCTCGATGAGCCGGCGTTCGGCGAGCACTCCGAGCACCTCACGGACGACCGACCGGCTCACGCGGTAGCGCTCGGCCAGCTTGCGTTCGGAGGGGAGCGCACCGCCCGGCGGTATCTCGCCGCCGAGTATCTGGCGCTGCAACTGCGCGGCGAGCGTGCTCGAGTTCGCGGTCACGGCGCCTCCACCGGCGGTCCGGGTCAGCCCTTGACCGAGCCCACGGTGAGTCCTTCGATGAGCTGTTTGCGCAACGCCAGGAAGATGAGGATGGTCGGGACGGCCGCGAGGATTGTCCCGGCCATGACGAGGCCGTATTCCCGGGAATACGTGCCGACCAGCGAGTTGAGCCCGAGCGGCAGGGTGAACTTCTCCTCGCTTGACAGCACCACGAGCGGCCAGAGGAAGCTGTTGTAGCTGTTGAGGAAGTTCCAGACCGCGAGCGCCCCGAGGGCGGGCCGCACCATCGGCAGCACGATGCGGCAGAAGATGCCGAACTCGCTGGCGCCGTCGATGCGGGCGGCCTCGATCACCTGGTCGGGCACCGCCTGGATGATGAACTGCCGCATCATGAAGATTCCGAAGGCCGGCGCGACCCACGGCACGATCAGGGCGACGTAAGTGTCGGCCCACCCGATCTTCGCCATCTCGACGAACAGCGGGATGAGGATGACCGCGAACGGAATCATCATCGAGCTGAACATGATGTCGAAGAGGACCCGTTGCCCGGGGAAGTGGTATTTGGCGAAGGCGTAGCCGCCCAGCGAGCAGAAGAAGACCGCGAGCGCGGTCGCGAGAATGCTGACCCAGAGGCTGGTCCACAACCAGCGCGGGAAGGGCACGTTCTTGAAGAGGTCGGTGAAGTTCTGCAGCGTGCCGTGCGTGGGCCACAGCTTCGGCGGATAGACGAAGATCTCCGCGACCGGCTTGAACGAGCTGGACAGCGCCCACAGCAGCGGTAGTACGGCGACGATCAGGATGAGGACCAGCACCGCGTAGAGGCCGGTCATCCGCGCCCGCCGTCCTGCCGTGGAGGACGACCGCCGGGTGCGGGTCATGGTGGTCGCGGCCATCAGTGGTCCTCTCGTCCGATGCCGAAGAAGTGCGCGAGTACGCGGGTCAGGACGAACACGACGATGAAGAGCAGGAACCCGGCCGCCGCGGCGTAGCCGAAGTCCTCGCGCTCGAACGCGGCGCGGTAGATGAAGTACGCGACGCTCATCGTGGATTCGCCCGGCCCGCCCTGCGTGAGGATGAACGGTTCTTCGAAGATCTGCGCCGCGCCGATGAAGACGGTGATGGCGACGAACGCGGTCACCGGCTTGAGCATCGGGACGGTGACGCTGCGGAACTTCCCGATTGCGCCGGCGCCGTCGATATCAGCTGCCTCGTAGAGGTCGCGCGGGACGCTCTGCAGGCCGGCCAGGAAGTAGATGACCAGGTAGCCGGTCCACCGCCAGATCAGGACGATGACGATCGCTACCTTCGCCCAGTTGGGAGCACCCAGCCAGTTGACCGGCTTGATCCCGATCAGGCCGCGCAGCACGGCGTTGAGCAGCCCGAAGTTCTGGTCGAAGATGATCGTGAAGACGAGGGAGACCACGACCGGGGACAGCACCATCGGCAGGAAGTAGCCGACCCGGAACATGTCCCGGCCACGCAGACCGCGGGTATTGAGCGCGGTGGCGATCACGAGGGCGAGCGGCGTCACGACCAGCACGCTGGCCGCGACGTACCACAAGGTGTTGGTGACCGCGCCGTGGAAGCTGGAGTCGCGGAACAACCGGGTGTAGTTGCTCAGCCCGACCCAGGTGCTCGGCCCGATGCCGGCCCACTCGTGCAGGCTGAGCCAGAACGCGTAGACCGTCGGCCCCAGCAGGAAGAGCACGTAGAGGACGTAGAACGGCGACACGAACAGGTAGGGCACCAGCCGGCTGTGCTGGCGGGTGCGCCCGGCCGGCAGCGTCCGGGACTTCCGGTCACCACTCGGTCGGCGGAGGATGGTCGAGGTCTCAGCCATTCTCGTCGCTCACTTCATCTGGGAGGTGATGGATGCGGTGGCGCTCTTGACGGCCTGTGCTGCGGTCTTGCGGCCGGTGAGGGCGTCTTCGAGGGCGATCGACAGCTCGACCGTCATGATGTTCCAGTACGGGCTCTGGTACTGGGTCGGTGCATCGTTGGACAGGCTCTTGAACAGCCGGAACGAATGCTGACCACCCAGATACGGGTCGGTGAAGTCGATGAGCTCCTTGTTGTCCCACGCCTTCTTCATGGTCGGCAGGAAGTGGATCCGCTTGAAGCGCTCGACCTGGCCTTCCTCGGTCAGGTAGACCTTCTGCAGCAGGTCCCAGGTCGCATCGGTGCCGGCCATGCCCTTGGAGACGCAGAATCCGGTGCCGCCCCACACGCTGGTGGGATGTCCGCCGCCGGAGAAGCGGGGCAGCGGACGCATCCGCCACTTGCCGGACAGCTCGGGTGCGGTCGACCGGAGAATGAAGCTCTCGAACCAGTCCGGCATGAAGAACGCGGCGCCCTTGCCCTGCTTGATCGCGGCGGTGCCCGGGCCGCCGTAGAAGTCGCTGACCATCAGGAACGCCCCGGACTTCACGCCGTCGACCATCAGCTGGATGGCGTCGACCGTCTCCCGGCTGTCGATGGTGAGGTTGCCGTCCTTGTCGAAAAACTGCCCGCCCCGCTGCTGCAGCAGGATCCCGAGCCAGGTCAGGTCGCCGCCCTGCGGGATTCCGACCACCCCGAGCGAGACACCGTGTTTGTCGTTGACCTGCTTACCGACCTTCAGTACGTCGTCCCACGTGTCGAGCTCGACCGGGATCTTGTACTTCTCGAAGAGGTCGGCGCGGTAGTAGTAGACCGCGAGCGGGAAGGACGACTCGACGCCGTACTGCCGTCCGTCCACTTGATACGGTGCCCAGCGGGACGCGAAGAACTGGTCCCGGACGCCGGCGATCCGATCGGTCAGGTCCACGAACACGGTCGGCGCGATCCCGGCCTTCATGAACCGGGAGAACTGCGAGATCTCGATGCCGGGCAGCTCGGGCGGGTGACTGTGCGCGGTGTACGCCGACAGGGTCTTCGTGGCGACGACCTCGGAGTCCTGCACCAGCGGGCGCAGGTTGTAGCGGTAGGTCGCCGACGGCGTCGACAGGCGTTTCGCCCACCAGGTGAAGAGGTTGACGTAGTTCTGGTCGTTGGTCCAGAGGTTCACGTCGACCGAGCCGGACTTGATCGGGGCCTGCGAACCCTGTCCGCAGGCCGCGAGGCCGGGCGCCAGCAGGCCCCCGGCGGCCGCCGCGCCGCCGAACCGCAGCAGGTCGCGTCGTGACAAGGCCATGGCGATCTCCGATCCCAGTGTTTTCGGTCAGACCGTGCTGATGCGTCGTTGTACGTCGGTGCGGTCGGCGAGCCCGTCGACCAGTCGCAGCCCGAGACCGGGTTCGCGGGTCGGCGCGATCCGGCCGTCGACCACCTCCGGCAGGCCGACGACGAGGTCGGCGTACCAGGTCCGCAGGAAGGCCCGAACGGTCTCCTGGATGAGGCCGTTGGGCTGGCTCATGACCAGGTGCAGGCACGCGGCAAGACTCACCGGGCCGGTGCAATCATGCGGTGCGACCGGCACGCCGTAGGTGTCGGCGAGGGCCGCCACCTTGCGCGCCTCGGTGATACCACCGGTCCACTGCACGTCGACGGTGACCACGTCGAGCGCGCCGGCCTGCAGGAGCGGCAGAAAGCCACGGCGGCCGACGCACGTCTCGCCGGTGGCGATCGGTACGTCGACCCGCGACGCGAGTCGCGAGAACGCCTCGACCTGGTCCCCGCGCAACGGATCCTCGACCCAGAAGGGCTGGTACGGCGCGACCGCCGCGCAGATCCGCTCGGCCGTGGGCCGGTTCCAGAGCCCGTGCAGTTCGACCATCAGGCGCATGTCGAGACCGACGGAGTCCCTGATGGCGGCGAGGCACCGCAGTCCCGCGTCCAATTCGGCGGGCGAGATCTCGTTGCCCGCGGAGCGTTCCGCCGCGGTGTCGAACGGCCAGACCTTCATCCCGCCGATGCCCTCGGCCAGTAGCTCTTTGGCCAGCTCCGCCGGTCGGTGCAGGAAGGCCTCGAGGTCCTCGTACCGGCTGGTCCCGCCGACGCCCCAGTTGGCCGACTCCTGCCGGCCGGAGGTGGCGATGTAGCCCGGTCCGGCGCAGGTGTTGTAGACGTCGATGTCGTCGCGCACCGGGCCGCCGAGCAGGTCGGTCACGGGCAGGCCGGCCTGCCGGCCGAGCAGATCCCACAGCGCGATATCCACCGCACCGAGAGCCCGCGTCTCCACTCCGCCGCCCTGATAGCCGACGTAAGGCGCGAGCAATCGGCCGACTCGTTCCGGACGGGGATCGGTCCGGCCGAGCAGCGCCGGTGCCACTACCGAGTGCAGGTAGGACTCGGCCGCGTCCGGGCTGAAGAATGTCTCGCCGAGCCCGACCGCGCCGTCGTCGGTGTGCAACTGGAGCAGCAGCACGTTGGGCTGGAAATCGGGGCGCAACGTCTCCAGGGCGGTGAGCCGCACGCCGCTACCTCCACCATGTCGCCCCTGGTCTGACCGGTCGTGCCAGGAGAGATTGGTGGCCGGGCGGGACCGTGTCAACCCCGGAAATGCGATCGCCACCCATTGCGACCGAACGCCGGACGCGGACCTACCACATCACTCACAGTGGTAACAGGGACGGGAGGTGGTGATGGACGAGTCCCTTCCCCAACCCGTGCAACGGGTCGGTTCCGCACGTCCCGTGGCGCGGCCGCACGCGGGTGCCCGGCTGGGGCTTTTGGTCATCTCCTTCGGCGTGACCGTGGTCGTCACTCGACTTTTCCTGGTGCTCGCGGGCTATCCGCAGATCGCCGGTGGCGGATACCACATCGCCCACGCGCTCTGGGGCGGAGTCCTGTTGGCGGTAGGGGCGATCCTGCCGTTGGCCTGGGCCAACGACTGGGCCTTCACCGTGGCCGCGCTGTGCGCCGGGACGGGTGTCGGACTCTTCATCGACGAAGTGGGCAAGTTCATCACCTCGAAGAACAACTACTTCACCCCGGTGGCCGCTCCGATCATCTATGTGGTGTTTCTCGGGGTTCTCGCGCTCGCCCGTCGCGCAAGCCGTCCCCGACAGTACGACGCGCGCGGCCAGACCTACGTCGTCCTCGACGACCTCACCCGGGTCGCGGATGCGCGGGTCGGCACCGGACTGCGGGCCGACCTGCTCTCCCGGCTCACCCTCATCACGACGTCGACCGATCGGCCCGACCTTGCCGACCTCGCCGGGCGGCTGCGGCCCTACGTCGCGTCGCCGGCGGTCCAGGCGCAGTCGATCGTGCTGCGGCGGCAGCGTGCCGTCGCCTGGCTCGAGTCGGTGGAACGGCGGCTGCTGCCGCGGACCCTGCACCGGATCATCCTCATCGTGCTGTCGCTGTTGATCGGGCTGTACTCGCTGCTCGGACTCGCCGTGGTCGTAGTACTAGCGACCAGCGACGCGAACGCGATCGTCAAGATCGACGACCAGACGATCCGGGGAAGCACCGACGCGCCGGTGCTCCTGCTGGCCGGCGCCGGCGAGACGATCGTGGGTCTTCTCCTCCTCGCATCGGCGGTGCTGTTGATCTTCGCCCGCGACCGGCGCGGAATTCAGGCCGGCATCGCGGGTCTCGTGCTCTCCCTGGCAGGAGTCAACATCCTCCTGGGCTATGTGAGCGCGGAAACCGTCGTCGCCGCCATCATCGTCGAACTCCCGATGCTCGGGCTCTACGTCCGATACCGCAAGCGATTCCTGGCCCCGGCTATCACGGACCCGGACGGTTGACCGTGCCGGCGGACGCCGCGACCGGCGAGCGCGCGACATCAACTGCCCGACGCGTCACGCTGCTGATCCTGCGCCGGTGTCCCTTCACGGTCGCCGTCGTCGTCGCGCTGCTCGTCGTCGGTGCCGCGACGACGACGCTGTGGCACGCCACCGAGCATCAGTCGTGGTATCCCAACGTCGCCTTCGGTCTGCCGTCCTTCGAAAAGGCGCGCTGGTGGACGTTGGTGACCGGGCCGTGGTTCGCGATCTCACCGATCGTCTACCTTCCGCTGATCGTGTCGTTCGCGCTGCTCGTCGGATACACCGAGTGGCAGGTCGGGACCCGGCGGGCGGCGACGTACTGCGTCGGCGGGCAGCTGGTCGGCGTAGTCGGCGCGGCGTTCTTCCTCTGGATCTTCCGCGACAGCGGGTGGACGTGGGCGCACCAGCTCGCCGGTGGTCTCGACGTGGGCTTCTCCGCCGGTGCGCTGGCGTCGATCGCCATCGTCACCGCGCGGATCCGGGCGCCGTGGCGGCTGCGCGTGCGCGCCGTACTCGTCGGCTACGTCGCGATCTCGGTCCTCTACGTCGGCACGCTCGCGAACCTCGAGCACGCGGTCGCGGTGGCAGTCGCGCTGCCGCTGGGCCACCGCCTCGTCGGCGGTGTGCCGGCGCACGACCGGGCCGGACCGAGCCGGCGGGAGTGGCGTCTCATCGCCGCGGTCGGGCTCGCCGTGATCGCCGGGATCCGCTTCGTGGTCTGGTTGCTCCCGGGTAACGGGCCGCTCGGATCCACCGCCGGGACAGGCGGATCCGCGGCCGAGGTCGCGGTCGTGCTCGTCGTGACCGCACTCCTGGTCAACGGGCTGCGGCGCGGGCGACGGGTGGCCTGGCGGTGGGCCGTCGGCTTTTCCGGATTCTTCGTCGCCCTGGCCCTTCTCGCGGCCGTGCTCCTGATCGTCGCCGGGGCGATCCCCGGGCCGAACCCGAACATCGACGTCGGCGGCGAGCCGTTGTTCGTCGCCGACGGAGTGCTGTGGGCCGGCATGCTGCTGGTGCTCATTGCCGGGCGACATGCTTTCGCCGTACCGGGGCGGCGACGGCGGCGACGCGGGGTCCCCGGCGCGGTCGACCGTGACGAGGCGGTCGCGCTGTTACGCCGGCACGGCGGCGACCACCTGTCGTGGATGACGACCTGGCCGGCAAACTCCTACTTCGGCGGCGACGGCACCCAGGCCTACGTCGCCTACCGGGTGCAGGCCGGTGTCGCGCTCGGACTCGGTGACCCGGTCGGGCTCCGGGCCGCCCGGCTGACGTCCGTCCGGTCCTTCGCGTCGATGTGCGACGCGGCCGGACTCACCCCGTGCCTCTTCTCGGTCGGTGCATCGGTCGCGGCGGCGGCCGAGGAGATCGGCTGGCAGTCGCTGCAGGTCGCCGAGGACACGGTGATCGACCTCGCCGGGCTCGAGTTCCGCGGGAAGTCCTGGCAGGGCGTGCGCACCGCGCTCAACCGGGCGAAGAAGGAGGGCATCGAATACCGACTGGTGGCACTCGCCGACGAACCGCGCGCGGTGATCCACCAGGTGCGGGAGATCTCCGAGGAATGGGTGGGGGACAAGGGACTCCCCGAGATGGGCTTCACCCTGGGCGGCGTCGACGAGGCCCTCGACCGGCAGGTGCGGGTCGGGCTCGCGACCGACGGCGACGGCCGGGTGCAGGGCGTCACGTCCTGGCTGCCGGTGTACGACGGGAGTGACCGGATCGCCGGCTGGACCCTCGACGTGATGCGCCGCCGTAGCGACGGATTCCGGCCGGTGGTCGAGTACCTCATCGCCTCGGCCTGCCTGGCTTTCCAGGCCGAGGGCGCGGACTTCATCTCCCTGTCCGCGGCTCCGTTGGCACGCAGCGAATCGGCCCACGCGGCGACGACGCTGGACCGGCTGCTCGACGCACTCGGCGCCGCACTTGAGCCCTACTACGGCTTCCGATCCCTGCACACGTTCAAGATGAAGTTCAAGCCGCGCTACGAACCGTTGTACCTCGTCTACCGCGACGAGGCGGACCTGCCGCGGATCGGAATCGCCCTCACCCGGGCCTACCTGCCTGATGCGGACGCCCGGGATCTCCTTCGGCTGGCGACGACGGGGCGTGAGTGACCGGCGGGGCCGTCGCCGTACCCGGATCGGTATCTGCACCGGCGCCCGCCTCCGGGTCGGGCCGACCGGCGATCGTGTCGAGGATCCGGAATTTGAACCGGATCTGGCGGGCCCGACGGCGCTGCGCGCGCGTCTCGGCGCGCTCGTGGCGCCGCGAGCCGTCCTTGTAGAACCAGTGTGCCCAGGGAGACTCCGGATGGGCCAGCCGGATCGCGCCGATCAAGGCGAGGAACGGGACGAAAAGCCCGAGGACTCCCAAGGCCAGCTTTCCCTTGAAGACCGTGATCAGGACCAGGATGGCGTTGACGACGAGGACCGCGACCGCCTCGCTGCGGGCCGCGCTCTCGGCCGGCCCGAGGTCGTTGATGCCCAGGGGCAGCGCGCCGAGGAGCAGGAGTGCGGTCACCGCGGCGGCGAGGATGACGGCGTCGACGGAGGTGCGCCCCTTCTCCGACCAGTAGACGTCGTCGAGGTGCAGCAGAAGTGCGAACTCGTCGAGCACCAGCGCGGCACCGACGCCGAACATGATGCCGAGAATCTGCCACCAAGGCGTGTTGGCGCCGGCCGGGGTGAACGCCCCCACCCCGCCGATCAACATCAGCGTGGCCCCGAAAACCGCGTGGTGGATGTGCACTCCGCCCGAGGCAACGTTGCCGGGCCACCAGGACACCCCCGCCCGGATCATCCGCACGCTGAGCCGGGTGAAGAGGAACGTCACGATGAACGCGGCGAACAGAAAGAGCAGCGGCGCCCTGCCGGGTTCGACGATCACCCGCTGATAGAAGTCGGACACGGTACCCCTCGGCGCTCCCCGAACGGTCCGTCGGCCGGCGCGGATCCGGCGCGGTCGACGACCCACCCTCGTTCCGATCATGGCCCGGCGACGGCTCCGGGCGAGCCGAAACGGGGGATCTCACCCCCGGGCGGGCGTCACCAACCGCGGTCGCGCCACTCCGCGAGGTGCGGGCGTTCGGTGCCGAGAGTGGTGTCGTTGCCGTGCCCCGGATAGACCCAGGTCGGGTCGGGCAGCGGGTCGAAGACCCGGTCCTCGAGGTCGGTCATCAGGCTGGCGAACTGCTCGGGGCCGGCGGTCTTGCCGGGGCCGCCCGGGAAGAGCGAGTCGCCGGTGAACAGGTGCGGGTGGGCGCCCGGCTGGTCGAAGCGCAGCGCGATGCTGCCCGGGGTGTGCCCGCGCAGATGGATCACCGAGAGGGTCGACTCCCCGACCGGGACGGTGTCGCCGTGCTCGACGGTCCGGTCGACGTCGACCGGCAGCTCGGGTGCGTCGAGGGTGTGCGCCACCACCTGCGCCCCGGTCGCCTCGCGGACGGCGGCGAGGGCCTGCCAGTGGTCGCCGTGCCGGTGGGTCGTCACGATCGCGCGGAGCGGGATGTCGCGGACGAGGTCGAGCAGCCGGTCCGGCTCGTTCGCGGCATCGATCAGTACGGCGTCGCCCGTGGCCGGGCTGCGCAGCAGGTAGGCGTTGTTGTCCATGGGGCCGACGGAGATCTTCGTGATCGTCAGGGTGTCGAGCTCACGGACGTCGGACGGGCCGCCGGGATGGACGTCGCCGGTGTAGGTCACATGCTCAGATTGCCCGACCGGCCCGTTCCGGGCCAAACCGGGCCACCCGCAGACCACTCGGGAACAAAGTGTCGGTGGCCGTCGCTAGATTGGAGCTGTCGACCTCTACCCCCCGATCTCTCGCCCGTCGCTACCGACTGGAACCTCGTGGCTGACCGTCTGATCGTCCGTGGTGCGCGTGAGCACAACCTCAAGGACGTCCATCTCGACCTGCCTCGTGATGCCCTGATCGTCTTCACCGGGCTGTCCGGCTCCGGCAAGTCCAGCCTCGCGTTCGACACGATCTTCGCCGAGGGGCAGCGCCGTTACGTCGAGTCGCTGTCGGCGTATGCCCGGCAATTCCTCGGCCAAATGGACAAACCGGACGTCGACTTCATCGAGGGTCTGTCCCCGGCGGTGTCGATCGACCAGAAGTCGACCAACCGCAACCCACGCTCGACGGTCGGCACGATCACCGAGGTCTACGACTATCTTCGGCTGCTCTACGCCCGGGCCGGACACCCGCACTGCCCGAAGTGCGGGCGGCCGATCACGAGGCAGACCCCGCAGCAGATCGTCGACCAGGTGCTCGAGATGGAGGAGGGCACCCGGTTCCAGGTGCTCGCCCCCGTCGTGCGCGGTCGCAAGGGCGAATACGTCGACCTCTTCGGCGAGCTGCAGTCCAAGGGCTATTCGCGGGTGCGGGTCGACGGGGTGGTCCATTCGCTGACCGATCCGCCGCGGCTGAAGAAGCAGGAGAAGCACAGCATCGAGGTGGTCGTCGACCGGCTGGCCGCGAAGTCCTCCGCCAAGCGCCGGCTGACCGACTCGGTCGAGACCGCACTCGGCCTCGGCGACGGCATGGTCATCCTCGACCTCGTCGACCTGCCGGAGAACGATCCGCACCGCGAGCGGACCTTCTCCGAGCACCTGGCCTGCCTCTACGACAACCTCTCGTTCGAGGCGCTGGAGCCGCGTTCGTTCTCGTTCAACTCACCGTTCGGCGCCTGCCCCGAGTGCACCGGCATCGGCACCCGCAAGGAGGTCGACGCGGAGCTGGTGGTGCCCGACCCGGAGCGGTCGGTGGCCGACGGGGCGCTCTCGCCGTGGACCTCCGGGCACACCAGCGACTACTTCCTCCGGTTGCTGCAGGCGCTGGCCGACGCGCTCGGTTTCAGTCTGGACACGCCGTGGGACGACCTGCCGGTGCGGGCGCAGAAGGCGATCCTCTACGGCCACGACACCCAGGTGCACGTGCGCTACCGCAACCGGTACGGCCGCGAGCGCGCCTACTACGCGTCGTTCGAGGGTGTGGTGCCGTGGATCGAGCGGCGCTACTCGGAGACCGACAGCGACTACAGCCGGGAGAAGTACGAGGGCTACATGCGGGAGGTGCCGTGCCCGGCGTGTGGCGGGGCCCGCCTCAAGCCGGTCGTCCTCGCGGTGACGCTGGGGGACCGGTCCATCGCCGAGATCTCCGCGATGTCGATCTCCGAACTGGCCGACTTCCTCGGCGGGATCGAGCTCTCCGACCGGGAGCGGCTGATCGCCGAGCGGGTTCTCAAGGAGGTCCACGCCCGGCTCGGGTTCCTGCTCGACGTCGGTCTGGACTATCTGTCCCTCGACCGGCCGGCCGGGACGCTCGCCGGTGGGGAGGCGCAGCGGATCAGGCTCGCCACCCAGATCGGGTCCGGTCTGGTCGGCGTGCTCTACGTCCTCGACGAGCCGTCGATCGGGCTGCATCAACGCGACAACCACCGGCTGATCGAGACGCTGGTGCGGTTGCGCGACCTCGGCAACACACTGATCGTGGTCGAGCACGACGAGGACACCATCCGCTCCGCCGACTGGGTGGTCGACATCGGTCCGGGAGCGGGCGAGCACGGCGGGCACGTCGTGGTCAGTGGCGGGGTGTCCGAGCTCGAAGCCGCCACCGAGTCGCTGACCGGCGCCTACCTGTCCGGTCGCCGGTCCATCGCGTTGCCGGACCAGCGCCGTCGGCCGACTCCCGGTCGCGAACTGGTCGTGGAGAACGCGCACGAGCACAACCTGCGCGGCGTCGATGCGACCTTCCCGCTGGGCTGCTTCGTGACGGTGACCGGCGTGTCCGGGTCGGGCAAGTCCACGCTGGTCAACGACATCCTCTACGCGGCGCTGGCCAGGGCGATCAACGGTGCGAAGACGGTGCCCGGCCGGCACCGCCGGGTGAAGGGGCTCAGTGAGGTAGACAAGGTGGTCGGCGTCGACCAGTCGCCGATCGGCCGGACGCCACGGTCCAACCCGGCGACCTATACGGGCGTCTTCGACCACGTACGCCGGTTGTTCGCGGAGACGACCGAGGCGAAGGTGCGCGGCTACCAGCCGGGCCGGTTCTCGTTCAACGTCAAGGGCGGGCGCTGCGAGGCGTGCGCCGGCGACGGCACCATCAAGATCGAGATGAACTTCCTGCCCGACGTCTATGTGCCGTGTGAGGTCTGCAAGGGAGCCCGCTACAACCGCGAGACGCTGGAGGTGCACTTCAAGGGGCGGACGATCGCCGAGGTGCTCGACATGCCGATCGAGGAAGCGGCGGAGTTCTTCGAGGCGATGCCGGCGATCAGCCGGCACCTGAAGACCCTGGTGGACGTCGGGCTGGGCTACGTCCGGCTCGGTCAGCCGGCGCCGACCCTCTCCGGCGGTGAGGCGCAGCGGGTCAAGCTTGCCTCCGAACTGCAGAAGCGCTCGACCGGGCGCACCGTCTACATCCTCGACGAGCCCACCACGGGCCTGCACTTCGAGGACGTCCGCAAGCTGCTCGGGGTGCTCGGTCGGTTGGTCGACCAGGGCAACACGGTGATCGTGATCGAGCACAACCTCGACGTGGTCAAGACGTCCGACTGGATCATCGACATGGGTCCCGAGGGCGGTCGGGGCGGCGGCGCGATCGTCGCGACCGGCACGCCGGAACAGATCGCCGCGGTGCCCGAGTCCTACACCGGGCAGTTCCTGCGGCCGCTGGTCGGCCGGGCGAAGCCCGAACGGGTGAAGAAATCGACGCCCAAGGTGGCGAAAACCCCGGCGCCGCGGGCGGCGACGAAGGTTGCCGAGCGTGGAGCCAAGAAGTCGGCCGGTCGGATAGCCAAGAAGTCGGCGGCGCGGGCGACCAAGAAGACCGCGGCGCGCTGATACCGCCAGACGACCAGCGGTGCAGCCTCACCGCGGGTGCGCCGCCGCCCTCGGCGGCGACATCGTGCGCCGTACTCGCATCTCGAGGGCACATTTGCGAGTAGAGCGTCCTACGTCGCCCCGCACGAGAGCGGACCGCGGATCGCCGCGGAGATAGGCTCGGGATATGCCTGATCCGTCCACCTACCGCCCGGCTCCGGGCACGGTCCCGGAGTCCCCGGGCGTGTACCGGTTCTCGGACACACATGGCCGGGTCATCTATGTCGGCAAGGCGAAGAGCCTCCGCAGCCGCCTGTCGTCGTACTTCCAGGACATCACCGCGCTCCATCCGCGCACCCGACAGATGGTCATGACCGCCGCGGAGGTGCAGTGGACGGTGGTCTCCACCGAGGTGGAGGCGCTCCAGCTCGAATACAACTGGATCAAGGAGTACGACCCGCGGTTCAACGTGCGTTACCGCGACGACAAGAGCTACCCGTCACTGGCGGTCACCTTGTACGAGGAGTATCCGCGGCTGCAGGTGATGCGCGGTCCCAAGCGCAAAGGGGTGCGCTACTTCGGGCCCTACGCGCACGCCTGGGCGATCCGGGAGACCCTCGACCTGCTGCTGCGGGTGTTTCCGGCCCGCACCTGCTCGGCCGGCGTCTTCAAGCGGGCCCGCCAGATCGACCGGCCCTGCCTGCTGGGCTACATCGGCAAGTGTTCGGCCCCGTGCGTCGGCCGTGTCAGCGCCGACGAACATCGCCGGATCGTCGAGGACTTCTGCGACTTCATGGCCGGCAAGACCGATCAGATGCTGCGCCGGATGGAAACGGAGATGGAACAGGCGTCCGCCGAACTCGAGTTCGAACGGGCCGCCCGGCTCCGCGACGACATCGGCGCGCTGCGCCGGGCGATGGAGAAGCAGGCCGTCGTCTTCGGCGACGGCACCGACGCCGACGTGGTGGCCTTCGCCCAGGACCCGCTCGAGGCCGCGGTCCAGGTGTTCCACGTGCGCGGCGGCCGGGTCCGCGGTCAGCGCGGTTGGGTGGTCGACAAGGTCGAGGACGTCACCACCGGTGAGTTGGTCGAACAGTTCGCCACCCAGATCTACGGCGGCGACTACGCCGAGGACGTTCCCCGCGAGGTGCTCGTCCCGGAGTTGCCGGCCGACGCCGAGGCGCTCGAGGAGTGGCTGGCCGAGCGGCGGGGCGGCCGGGTGCGGCTGCGGGTGCCGCAGCGCGGCGACAAGCGGGCGTTGATGGAGACCGTGGCGCGCAATGCCGAGCAGGCGTTCACCCAGCACAAGCTGAAGCGGGCGAGCGATCTGACGGCGCGTAGCCGGGCACTGGCCGAGATCCAGGAGGCGTTGGGGCTCGACGACGCGCCGCTGCGGATCGAGTGTTTCGACGTCTCCCACGTGCAGGGCAGCAACGTCGTGGCCAGCATGGTCGTGTTCGAGGATGGATTGGCGCGCAAGAACGAGTACCGCAGGTTCGCCGTGCGCGGCACGCACGGCTCGGACGACACGGCCTGGATCCGGGAGGTCGTCCACCGCCGCTTCAGCCGTTATCTCGAGGAACGGATCCGGTCCGGCGACGAGGACGATCCCGAAGCGACGCCGATCGACCCCGACACCGGGCGACCGCGGAAGTTCGCCTACCCGCCGAACCTCGTCGTCGTCGACGGCGGTGCGCCGCAGGTCGCCGCCGCCGCAGAGGCACTCGCCGACCTCGGAATCGTCGACGTCGCGCTCTGTGGGCTCGCGAAGCGGCTCGAGGAGGTCTGGCTACCCGGTGACACCGACCCGGTGATCCTGCCCAGGACGTCGGAAGGTCTCTACCTCCTGCAGCGGGTACGCGACGAGGCGCACCGGTTCGCGATCACCTACCACCGGCAGAAGCGGTCCAAGTCGATGGTGGCGTCGGTGCTCGACGGCGTACCGGGTCTCGGTGAAACACGTCGCAAGGCGCTGCTGTCGCGGTTCGGATCGTTGAAGCGGCTACGCGCCGCAACCGTCGACGAGATTGCCGGCGTACACGGAATCGGGCCCCGTATTGCCGAATCGGTTGTCGCGGCGCTGCATGTCGAGGACGATACCGAGACGCCGGCAGTCAACCCGGCGACCGGGGAAATAGTCGACGACGAGGTCGCGCGGTCCGGCTCAGTCAGCGATGGTGGGGGATGACGGTCCGCGAGGGGGACGACGAACCGCACGGCATCGAGGTTGTCCTCGTGTCCGGGCTGTCCGGCGCCGGTCGGAGCACGGCCGCGAAATGCCTGGAAGACCTCGGTTACTTCGTCGTCGACAACCTCCCGCCCGAACTGATCTCGACGATGGTCGCGCTCGGCAGCCGGTCGAAAGGCGCCGTCACCCGGATCGCGATCGTCGTCGACGTCCGGAGCCGGGCGTTCTCCGCCGACCTGCGCGACGTCATCATCGAGCTCGACCGCCTGGGTAACCGGCCGTGGGTCCTCTTCCTCGAGGCGCGCGACGACGTCCTCGTCCGCCGCTTCGAGAACGTGCGGCGGCAGCATCCGCTGCAGGGCGCCGGTCGACTGATCGACGGCATCGAGGCCGAGCGCGAGTTGCTGCGCGGTATCGCCGGTGAGGCCGACCTGGTCATCGACACGAGCGTGCTCAACGTGCACGAACTCCGGCACAAGATGGAGTCGGCGTTCGGGAGCGACGCGACCCCGCCGCTGCGCGCCACGGTGCTGTCCTTCGGCTACAAGTACGGCCTGCCCGTCGACGCCGACCTCGTGGTCGACGTGCGGTTCCTGCCCAACCCGCACTGGATCCCCGAGCTGCGCGAGATGACCGGGCGCGACCCGGAGGTCCGCGACTACGTGTTGAGCCAGGCCGGCGCCAGCGAATTTCTCGACCTCCTGCACACGCTGCTGCAGCTCGTCGGGGCCGGATACCAGCGGGAGGGCAAGCGCTACCTGACCCTGGCCGTCGGCTGCACCGGAGGCAAGCACCGGTCGGTCGCGATGGCCGAACAGCTCGCCGCGCGCCTCGAGCAGGACGAGGTGCACGCCGAGGTCGTCCACCGCGACCTGGGCAGGGAGTGACCCGTGACCGAGGAGACCGCACCGACAGTCACCGCCGTGGCCGACGGGCCGCGGGTGGTGGCACTGGGTGGCGGGCACGGCCTCGCTGCGTCGCTTGCTGCGCTCCGCATGCTGACCGAACGGCTGACGGCCGTGGTCACGGTCGCCGACGACGGTGGTTCCAGCGGCCGGATCCGTCGGGAGCTCTCGGCGGTTCCCCCGGGCGATCTGCGGATGGCCCTCGCCACCCTCGCCGGCGACGACGAGTGGGGACGCACGTGGGGGGACCTGCTGCAGTACCGGTTCGGCGGAACGGGTGCGCTGGCCGGGCACCCGGTCGGCAACCTGCTGCTCACCGGGCTGGCGGAGCTGACCGGCGACACCGTGGCCGCGCTCGACCTGACCGGGCGGCTGCTCGGTGCGATCGGCCGGGTGCTGCCGATGAGCACGGTGCCGCTCGAGATCGTCGCCGAGGTGGCCGGCATCGACGACGACCCGATGTCGACCCGCCTGATCCGCGGACAGGTCGCCGTCGCGACCACGCCCGGCCGGGTGCTGTCGGTCTCGGTCGTGCCGCGCGACCCGCCGGCGTGCGGTCCGGCGGTGCAGGCCGTCCGCGACGCCGACTTCGTCGTGCTGGGCCCCGGCTCGTGGTTCACCAGCGTGCTGCCGCACCTGCTGGTGCCGGAGCTGGCCGAGGCCCTCGCCGAGACGCGGGCGCAGCGGGTGGTGGCGCTCAACCTCGCGCCGCAGGCGGGGGAGACGGATGGATTCTCCCCGGAGACGCATCTGGACGTACTCTGCGCGCACGCCCCGAAGTTGCGGATCGACGCGGTCGTGGCGGACGCGGCGTCCACGGCGGGTGGCGGTGGATTAGCCGCGACGGTCCGCCGGCTCGGAGCGCGACTGGTGCTCGCGCCGGTCGCCGCGGCGGACGGTACGGCCCGGCACGACCCCCGGCTGCTGGCCGAGGCGTACCGGCAGGTGTTCGGCGGGGCAATGATGTGACAGGCGACACGGGGAGGCAGGGCATATGGCGATGACGGCCGCGGTCAAGGATGAGCTGAGCCGGCTTGTGGTGACGAAGACGTGCTGCCGCAGGTCGGAGGTCTCGACGTTGCTGAGGTTCGCCGGGGGACTGCACATCATCGGCGGGCGGGTGGTGGTCGAGGCCGAGCTGGACACCGGGTCGGTGGCCCGCCGGCTGCGCCGCGACATCAGCGAGGTCTACGGCTACGTCTCCGACGTACGGGTCCTCGCCGGCGGCGGAATCCGCAAGGGGAGCCGCTACGTCGTGCGGGTCAGCAACGACGGCGAGGGCCTGGCCCGCCAGACCGGCCTGCTCGACGTCCGGGGCCGGCCGGTGCGCGGCCTGCCGCCCCAGGTGGTCTCCGGCGGCACCTGTGACGCCGAGGCCGCGTGGCGGGGTGCGTTCCTCGCCCACGGCTCGCTCACCGAACCTGGTCGCTCCTCGGCGCTGGAGGTGACCTGCCCCGGCCCGGAGTCGGCGTTGGCGCTGGTCGGGGCGGCGCGCCGCCTCAGCATCGCCGCGAAGGCGCGGGAGGTGCGTGGCGTCGACCGCGTCGTGGTGCGCGACGGCGACGCCATCGGCGCCCTGCTGACCCGGCTCGGTGCGCACGAGTCGGTGCTGGCCTGGGAGGAGCGCCGGATGCGCCGCGAGGTGCGGGCCACCGCCAACCGGCTGGCCAACTTCGACGACGCCAACCTGCGCCGCTCCGCGCGGGCCGCGGTCGCCGCCGGCGCCCGGGTCGCCCGCGCGCTGGAGATCCTCGGCCCCGACGCCCCCGACCACCTGCTCCTGGCCGGGCGGCTCCGGCTCGAGCACAAGCAGGCATCGCTGGAGGAGCTCGGCGCCCTTGCCGACCCGCCGATGACCAAGGACGCCGTCGCCGGGCGGATCCGTCGGCTGCTGGCTCTCGCCGACAAACGGGCGGCCGACCTGGGTGTCCCGGACACCGAGGCGAGCGTCACCCCGGACATGCTGACCTCCTGACCGAGGTGTACGGGCCCGTTCACGGGCCCGGGGCCGCACGCATTAGGGTCGAAGCCGAGGCAACGTCGCCTCGCTCTGACCGACCTGACCGTTTTCAGCACCCGTTCGATCATCGCCGCCGGTCGGCGGCCGTATCCGAGGAGTACCGCGTGACCATCCGCGTCGGCGTGAACGGCTTCGGCCGCATCGGCCGTAACTTCTATCGGGCCGTCCAGGCCAGCGACCACGACATCGAGATCGTCGCCGCTAACGACCTCGGTGACGTCGCCACGATGGCGCATCTGCTCAAGTACGACACCGTGCTCGGCCCGCTGCCCCAGGACGTGCGCGCCACGAAGGACGGCATCGAGGTCGGCGGCAAGACGATCAAGATCCTGGCCGAGCGCGACCCCGGCAAGCTGCCGTGGAAGGACCTCGGCGTCGACGTGGTCCTCGAGTCCACCGGCTTCTTCACCAAGGCCGCCGACGCGCGCAAGCACGTCGACGAGGGCGGCGCGAAGAAGGTCATCATCTCGGCGCCGGCCACGGGTGAGGACCTCACGGTCGTGCCCGGGGTCAACGACTCCGAGTACGACGGGTCGCAGACCGTCATCTCCAACGCGTCGTGCACGACGAACTGCCTCGCGCCGATGGCCAAGGTGCTGCTCGACGCGTTCGGCATCGAGCGCGGCCTGATGACGACGATCCACGCCTACACCCAGGACCAGAACCTGCAGGACGCCCCGCACAAGGACCTGCGTCGGGCGCGGGCCGCGGCGGTCAACGTGATCCCGACCAGCACCGGTGCGGCGAAGGCGATCGGCCTGGTGCTGCCGCAGCTGAAGGGGAAGCTGGACGGCTACGCGCTGCGGGTGCCGGTCATCACCGGCTCGGCCACCGACCTCACGGTCACCCTGAGCCGAGAGGCCAGCGTCGAGGAGGTCAATGCGGCCGCCAAGGCGGCGGCCGCCGACGGCCCGCTCAAGAGCTACCTGCGCTACACCGAGGACCCGATCGTCTCCTCCGACATCGTCGGCGACCCCTCCTCCTGCATCTTCGACGCCGGACTCACCAAGGCGATCGGAAACCAGGTCAAGGTGGTCGGCTGGTACGACAACGAGTTCGGCTACTCCAGCCGGCTCGTCGACCTCATCGCCCTGGTCGCGTCGAAGCTGTCCTGAGGACATGAAGACCGTCGACGACCTGCTCGCCGAGGGTGTGCGGGGCCGGCACGTCCTCGTCCGTTCCGATCTCAACGTCCCGATGGACGGTGGCCGGATCACCGACGACGGCCGCATCCTCGCCAGTCTCCCGGTGATCGGGCGGCTGGCCGAGGCCGGTGCCCGGGTGGTGGTCACCGCGCACCTCGGTCGGCCGAAGGGTGCTCCCGACCCGCAGTACTCGCTGCGTCCGGTCGGCGTTCGGCTCGGTGAGCTCCTCGGCCGGCCGGTGACCTGTGCCGCCGACGTCGTCGGTGACAGCGCCCGGTCGGTGGTCGCCGAGCTGGCCGACGGATCGGTGGCGCTGCTGGAGAACGTCCGCTTCGAGGCGGGGGAGACCAGCAAGGACGACGCGCAGCGCGGCGCGTTCGCCGACGCGCTCGCCGGGCTGGTCGGCGCGGGCGGTGCCTATGTCGACGACGCGTTCGGCGCGGTGCACCGCAAGCACGCCAGCGTCTACGACGTCGCCCTGCGGCTGCCGCACCATGCCGGTGACCTGGTGCTGCGGGAACTGCAGATGCTGAGCACGCTGACCGGGTCGCCGGACCGGCCCTACGTGGTCGTGCTCGGCGGCAGCAAGGTCTCGGACAAGCTCGGCGTGATCTCGGCGCTGCTGCCGAAGGTCGACCGGTTGCTGATCGGCGGCGGGATGTGTTTCACGTTCCTCGCCGCCCAGGGTCACGAGGTCGGGGCGTCGCTGCTCGAGACCGAGCAGATCGACACCTGCCGGCGGCTGCTGGCCGAGGCCGGTGACCGGATCGTGCTGCCGGTCGACATCGTCGTCGCGGCCGACATCAGTCCGCACTCGGTGCCGAAGACGGTCGAGGCGATCAGCATCCCCGTCGAGGAGATGGGCCTGGATATCGGGCCGGAGACCGTCACACTCTTCGCCGACGAGCTCGGCAAGGCCCGCACGGTCTTCTGGAACGGTCCGATGGGCGTGTTCGAGGTGGCGCCGTTCGCGGCAGGCACCAAGGGCGTGGCGCAGGCCGTCGCCGAATGCCCGGGTACGACGGTCGTCGGGGGCGGTGACTCCGCCGCGGCGGTGCGCGCTCTCGGCCTCGACGAGAGCGCGTACACCCACATCTCGACCGGCGGCGGCGCGTCGCTGGAATTCCTCGAGGGCAAGGCGCTGCCCGGCGTCGCCGTACTGGAGTCCTGAGTGGCGAAGAAGCCCGCCCGGCGGCCGATGATCGCCGGCAACTGGAAGATGAACCTCACCCACCTCGAGGCGATCGCGCTGGTGCAGAAGATCGCCTTCAGCCTGACCGAGGAGGTGTTCACCGACGTCGAGGTCGTGGTGCTGCCACCCTTCATCGGGCTACGCAGCGTGCAGACCCTCGTCGACGGCGACAAGCTGCTGCTCGAGTACGGCGCCCAGGACCTCTCGCCGCACGCCGCCGGGGCCTACACCGGCGACATCAGCGGACCGATGCTCGCGAAGCTCGGCTGCTCCTACGTCGTCGTCGGCCACTCCGAGCGCCGGCAGTACCACCACGAGGACGACGCCCTCGTCAACGCCAAGGTGCGCGCCGCCTTTTCCCACGGACTGATCCCGATTCTGTGCGTGGGCGAAGGTCTCGACGTGCGGGAGGAAGGCCGGCACGTCGAGCACTGCTGCACCCAGCTGCGGGCCGCGCTCCAGGAGGTGCCCGCCGCGCAGGCGCGCGAGATCGTCCTCGCCTACGAGCCGGTCTGGGCGATCGGCACCGGCAAGGTCGCCACTCCGGAGGACGCGCAGCAAGTGTGCGGCGAGCTGCGCACCACCCTCGCCGACCTCTATACCGGCGACCTCGCCGACGGTGTCCGCGTCCTCTACGGCGGATCGGTGAAGGCCGACAACTCGGCCGCGATCGTGGCGCAGCCCGACATCGACGGCGCCCTCGTCGGCGGGGCGAGCCTGGACGGCGAGGAGTTCGCGGGCATCTGTCGCCGCGCCGCCGAGGCCGTCGGGTAACCTCGAGTTACGCGGAGAACCTCCCGGATCGACCACGAAAGGCTACGCAGCGTCGATGATCCTTGCACTGTCCGTCGTGTTGATCATCACCAGCCTCGGCATGGTGGTGCTGGTGCTGCTGCACCGCGGCAAGGGCGGCGGGCTCTCGTCGATGTTCGGCGGCGGGATGTCATCGTCGCTGTCGGGCTCCTCGGTCGTGGAGAAGAACCTCGACCGGCTGACCGTCGTGCTCGGTCTGATCTGGGCGGTGTGCATCGTGCTCCTGGGCCTGTTGTACAAATGACCGCCCGACGAGAGCCGCTCGACAATTGACCTGACGGTCAACGGCTGCCGGCATGTCGCGTATCGCGAGTCGGCACTAGACTGAGCAGCCGGGGGTCCGTTCCATCCGTCGTACGAAGGAGAGCCACACCGTGGCAGGTGGCAACGCGATCCGAGGCAGCCGCGTCGGAGCCGGACCTATGGGCGAGGCGGAGCGCGGCGAGTCGGCACCCCGTCAGCGAATTTCGTTCTGGTGCGCGAACGGGCACGAGACGCTGCCGTCGTTCGCCGAGGAGGCCGCGATCCCGGATACCTGGGACTGTCCCCGGTGCGGGCTGCCGGCCGGCCAGACGAAGGACACCCCGCCCGCGGTGCCGCGCAACGAGCCCTACAAGACCCACCTTGCCTACGTCCGGGAGCGGCGCAGCGATGCCGACGGCGCCGCCATCCTCGATGAGGCGCTGGCCCGGCTGCGCAACAAGCGCACCGGCGGCTGACCGCACCCTTCTCCATCGGGTGACGTGTGAACACCTCTGTGTGAGGTGGCCCCAACCGGGCGATCGGTGGCCCCGCCGACTAGCGGACCGGTGCGCCGCCACTGTGCCCAAGTAACCCCGAACCGCCGGTAGGACAGGCGGCCTGCTGCCACGATCGGCGGCCAGGGGGGTTGGTCGATGCACACCGAACGCTTTGGCATCTCCGTCGCGGCGGACCAGACGACGGTGTGGCGCGCCCTGACCGACCCGTGCCGGACTCCGGCGTTCTTCTTCGGCCTGCGCATCGACTCCACCTGGGAACCCGGCGCGGCCGTCACGATCACCGGTGCCGGACCGGACCGCCTCGTCGGCAGCGTGCTCGTCTGCGACCCGCCGCGCCGGCTCAGCTACGGCGTCGGCAGCCCGGTCAGCTGTGGCGGCGACGACACGATCGGCGATGACAGCCTGAGCTGGCTGTCGTGGGAGCTCGAGGCGGCCGGCTGCGGCCTGACCCGGGTGACGCTCCTGCACGACGAGATGTGCCCGGCCGGGCCGGCTGCCGACGGCGTGTGGAACCGATTGCTCGGCAATCTCGAGACCTACCTCGACAGCGATCGACCGATCGTCCGCCGGACCCCCGCCTGACCGCATCGCCCACCGGAAGGAACCGTTCCTCATGACCTCTTCTGCGCGCCACGCCGCCCGACCGGTCGACCACTCGAGTCTGGCCGCCCGGCTCGAGTGTGACGTCATCACCGCGCAGGATCCGCGCTGGGACGACGCCCGCACGGGGTGGATCCTCAACGCCGACCAGCGGCCCGCCGCCGTCGTACCTGTCAAGGGTCCGTCCGACATCGCCGCGGTGATCCGCTACGCGCGCACGAACGGCTTCCGGGTCGCCGCGCAGGGCACCGGGCACAGCGCGACGACCCTCGCCCCCAATCTCGAACAGACCATCCTGATCCGCACCGGCGCGCTCGACCGCGTGACGGTCGACCCGGTCGCGGGCACCGCCCGCGCCGAGGCCGGCGCGGTGTGGTCGCAGGTCAGCCAACTGGCCGCCGAGCACGGTCTCGCCGCCCTGGCCGGCTCGTCGCCCGACGTCGGCGTGACCGGCTACACCCTCGGGGGCGGGCTCAGCTGGCTGGGCCGCAAGTATGGACTGGCCACCAACTCGGTGGTTGCCGCCGAGGTGGTCACCGGCGATGGGCAGGTCCTGCGGATCGACGCCGAGCATCACCCCGAGTTGTTCTGGGCCATCCGGGGCGGCGGCGGCAGCATGGCCGTCGTCACCGCGCTGGAGTTCCGGCTCTATCCGGTCGCCGAGGTCTACGCCGGCACACTGTTCTGGCCGATGGAGCGGGCCCGCGAGGTCCTGGGTGCCTGGCAGGCCTGGACGCAGGACGCGCCGGAGGAGGTCACGTCGTGCGGCCGGCTGCTGAGCCTGCCGCCGCTTCCGGTGATCCCGGAGCCGCTTCGCGGCGGCAACTTCGCCGTCCTCGAGTTCGCCTTCCTCGGGAACAGCCACGACGGCGACGAGCTGATCGCGCCGCTGCGCGCCCTGGGGCCCGTGATGGACACCGTGACGACGATTCCGGCGGCCGAGCTCGCCAAGATGCACATGGACCCGGAGTTCCCGGTGCCCGCCATCGGGGACGGCTTCCAGCTCCGCGAGTTCCCGCCTGAGGCACTCGACGCCCTTCTCGCGGTCGCAGGAGCCGGCACCGATTCGCCGCTGCTGTCGGTGGAGCTCCGCCACGTGGGCGGCGCGCTTGGCCGGGCGGCGCGCGACGCCGGAGCGCTCGCCACGATGCCGGGGGCCTACGCAGGGTTCGCCGTGGCCCTGACGATGGACCGTGCCGCGGAACAGGCCGCTCTCACTCGGATCCGGGCCATCCAGGATGCCGTCGCCCCGTGGCGCTCCGAGCTCAGCTACCCCAACTTCGCCGAGCATCCCGACCATCCGGCCGCCTTCTTCTGCGCCGAGGACGAGCAGCGTCTCGCCCGCGCCAAGACGAGGTATGACGAGGCCTCGACGCTGGTCTCCGGCCACCCGGTGCGTACGACACGGACCGCCTAGTCCGGTCGACGCTCGCGTCAGGCGAGCGGCAGCCGGACGACCGACGCGGGGAGCCGGCTGGCGGCCGCCCGGTCGAGCAGCCACAGGGTGCGGGCCCGGGCCCGGACCCCGGCCGCCGGCACCTGCACCGCACCGGCGCCGCCGAGGGCCATCGCCACGGCGGCAGCCTTCTCCGCACCGGTGGTGGCCAGCCACGCCTCGGTGGCCGTGTTGATCGCCCGCAGCGTGAGGGTGAGCCGGATCGGTGGCGGCTTGGGCGAGCCGTGCACGGCGACGACCGAGCGCTCGTCGTACGCCGCCGGTGACTCGGGGAAGATCGACGCGGTGTGGCCCTCCTCGCCGACGCCGAGCATGAGCACGTCGAACCGCGGCACGTCGCCGTGGTCCTCCGGCCGGGCCGCGGCGGCCAGCTCGCGGGCGTAGGCCGCGGCGGCCGCCTCGGGGTCGTTGCCCCACTGTCCATCCGATGCGGGGAACGGGTGCACCCGCTCGGGGGAGAGCGCAATCGAGTCCAGTAGGGCCTCGCGGGCCTGCCGGTCGTTGCGCTCGGGATCGTCGGCCGGCACGAAGCGTTCGTCGCCCCACCACACGTCGACCCGCGGCCAGTCCACCGCGTCGCGGGCCGGATTGGTGCGCAGCTCGGTGAGCACCGCCGTACCGAGGCGACCGCCGGTGAGCACGACCGACGCGCTACCCCGGGCGGCCTGGGCGTCGACCAACCTCGTGACGACCCGGGCGGCGATCGCCTTCGCCAGCAGGTCGGCGTCGCGGTGGACGACGACCTCGGGGCTGCTCACCGACGCTCCTGGCCGGACGGCGCGGTCACGGCCCGGTGGCCGATGCCGGCTCGGGGGCCTCCGCCGGGTCGCGCCAGACGTGGGTACGCAAGGCCGGCCGATCGCCCAGGCCGACCGAGCCGGTCGCCGCGCCGAGCGCGTCGGCGTAGATCTCGTCGGCGTCGAGGCGGTGCAGCTCCTCGGCGAGCAGCTCGCCGATGCCGCGGTCGGCCAGGGACACGACGCTGCCTTCGGCCTCGCGTTCGCGGCGCAGCAGTCCGCGCCCGTCCTGGCCGCGGTGCATGGTCATCTGCTCGCCGTCGGCCAGGTCGATGGCCACCTCGGTGACGCCCGGACCGCCGTCGGCGGTGAGCGGCACCGCCGTTCCGATCCGGCTGCCGAGCCATCCGGCGAGCAGGGCGGAACTGGGATCGGTCGGCTCACCCAGGACGCTCGCGCCGGTGAGCCGGTGGTTGCAGGAGTCGACCGCCGACGCGAGCTGACCGCGCCACGGGGTGATCCGGGTCCAGCCCAGGTCGGTGTCGCCGGGCGCGTAGTCGGCGGCGCGTCGCCGCAGGGCGGCGATCGGGTCGACGGCCCGCGACGAGTCGGTGATGCGTCGGTCGGCGAGTACGCCGAGCGGGTCGTGGGCGATGAGGTCAGGAGGCGGGGCGTGCCACCAGGTCACGACCGGGACGTCGGGGGCGAGCAGCGGCAGGGCCACCGACTCCGCGTGCAGTGCCAGCCGGCCGTACATGCGCATGACCACGGCCTCGCCGGGACCCAGCCGGCCGCCCATCAGCACCTCCGCGTCGAGCCGCGGGACCGGCGCGTCGATCTCGCGCCGGACGACCACCAGCAGCCGGCACGGATGGTGTGACGCCGCGGTCGTGGCGGCGGCCTCGGCCTCGGCGACGTCGCGCTCCCCGACGACGACGATCAGGGTGAGCGCACAGCCGGAAGTCATGGCGCCGCCGGTGCGTCGTTCGGCGGCGAGCGCCTTGACGACCTGGGTGCCGGTGGTGTCCCAAAGTGTGGTCATCGCCGATTCCCTGATCGCAATGCGGAAGTTCGCGTCATGGTCGTCTCCACTGCCGGCCGTCGCCGGCGAGCATCTCGTCGGCCTCCCGCGGCCCCCACTCGCCGGCCCGGTAGGGCGCCGGCGGATGGTCCTGCCAGAAGGCCTCGAGCGGGTCGATCGCCCGCCAGGACTCCTCGACCTCGTCGTTGCGCGGGAAGAGCGTGGCGTCGCCGAGGAGCACGTCGAGCACCAGCCGCTCATAGGCCTCCGGGCTGGACTCGGTGAACGCCTCGCCGTAGAGGAAGTCCATCGCGACGTCGCGGACCTCCATCGTGCTGCCCGGCACCTTCGAGCCGAACTTCAGCGTGACGCCCTCGTCGGGCTGCACCCGGACCACGAGCTGGTTATGGCCGAGCTCCTCGGTGTCTGTGGCGTCGAAGGGCAGGTGCGGCGCCCGGCGGAAGGACAGCGCGATCTCGGTCACCCGGCGCGGCAGGCGTTTCCCGGTGCGCAGGTAGAACGGGACGCCCGCCCAGCGTCGGGTTTCGACCCCGAACCGGACCGCGGCGTAGCTCTCGGTCGTCGAGTCCGGCGGGACGTCCTTCTCCTGCCGGTAGCCGACCGCGCGCTCACCGGCCAGCCAGCCCTGGTCGTACTGGCCGCGTACGGCGTAGCGCTCCATGTCCGTGGGCAGGCTCACCGCACGCAGCACCTTGAGCTTCTCGGTGCGGATGGCGTCGGCGGAGAACTCGACCGGCTCCTCCATGGCCGTCAGCGCCAGTAGCTGGAAGAGGTGGTTCTGCATGACGTCGCGTGCCGCACCGGTCCGGTCGTAGAACGCGGCGCGGGTGCCGATGCCGACGTCCTCGGCCATCGTGATCTGCACGGAGTCGACGTAGTTGGAGTTCCACACCGGCTCGAAGAGCATGTTGGCGAACCGCAGCGCCAGCAGATTCTGGACGGTTTCCTTGCCGAGGTAGTGGTCGATCCGGAAGACGTCTTTGGCGGTGAAGACCTCGTCGACCAGCCGGTTGAGGTCACGGGCACTGGCCAGATCGTGGCCGAACGGTTTCTCCACCACGACCCGGCGCCAGCCGCCGGACCGCTTGTTGTCCGACAGGCCGGTGCGGTCCATCTGCTTGAGCACCGTGGGGAACATCGCCGGGGGGATCGACAGGTAGAACGCCGCGTTGCCCTGGATGCCGTGCGACTCGCTGAGGTCGCGCAGCGTCTGCGCCAGCAGGTCGAACGCGTCGTCGTCGTCGAACGACCCGGAGACGAACTTGATGTTGCCGTAGAGCCGGTTCCACGTCTCTTCCTGCCACGGTGTGCGCGCGTGTTGCTTGGCGGCGTTCTTCGCCAACTGCTCGAAGTCGCCGTGGTCCCAGTCGCGGCGGGCGAAACCCAGCAGCACGAAGTCGGTCGGCAGCAACCCCCGGTTGGCGAGGTCGTAGACGGCCGGCATCAGCTTGTTGCGCGCCAGGTCCCCGGTGACGCCGAAGACGACCAGGGCGCATGGCTCCGGGACCCGGGGGAGCCGGCGGTCCCGCGTGTCGCGGAGCGGGTTGTCCGGTCGCTCGGCGACGGTTATTGCCTCACTCACGCGATGGCCTCCATGAGCTGGCCCAGACCGGCCCGACGGTCGGTCAGATGCAGTCGTACAACGGGACGTCCGCGGCCGGCCAGCGCTTGGCTGTCGCCGGCGACCTGCGCGGCCTGCAGCTGGCCGAAAGTGTAGGGCTCGCCGGGTATGTCGAGGTCCTCTTGGACCGCGCCGGTGATCTGCAGGAACACCCCGACCTGCGGGCCGCCCTTGTGGTACTGCCCGGTCGAGTGCAGGAAGCGCGGTCCCCACCCGAAGGTGACCGAGTGCGGGGTCGTCCCCGCCAGTATCGCCCGGGTGTTGGCGGCCGACGCGTCGGCCAGGCGGTCGAGGTAGGCCATGACGGCGAGGTAACCGCGGTCCGGCACGGTGGCGAGCAGCCGGTGGATCACTCCGCGGACGTCGTGCGTGCCCTCGGCGAGCGAGTCGTCGGCGTAGACCTCGATGGCGCCGTGGGTCGCGGCCGGTTTCGTCGGTGGGATTCCGTCGGCGAGGATCCGCTTCGTGTTGTCCTTGGACTCAGTGACGTTGGGCTGGTCGAACGGGTTGATCCCGATCACCCGGCCCGCGAGCGCGGTGGCGTATTCCCAGACCAGGAACTGAGCACCGAGCGGACCGCTGATCGCGACCCGGGGTCCGGTGGCCTGGCCGACCGCGACGGGAAGGAGGTCCGGTCCGGTGGCGCCGGCGGCGTCGACGGACTCGACGACGACGGGCAGTACGCCGCGGCCGTTCTTGCCGGTGGACTCGGCGATCAGCTGCTCGGCCCAGTCGCCGAGGCCCACCGCGTCCGCGGTCGGTGTGGGGGCGATGGACACCTTGTCCCGGCCGGCGGCGTAGCCCGCGCCGATCGCGGCACCGAGGTCGAGGCCCGGGTTGTTCTCGCCGGCGGCGAGCGAGGGGAAGACCGCCGCGGCGTCGTCGAGCAGACTTGTGACGTCGGCGCCGGCGAGCGCCGAGGGGACCAGGCCGAATGCGGTCAGGGCGCTGTAGCGCCCCCCGACGTTGGGGTCGGCCAGGAAGACCTCTCGGAAGCCGCTGTCCTTGGCGAGCCGTTCCAGCGGCGAGCCGGCGTCGGTGACCGCGACGAAGCGCCGGCCGACCTCTTCCGCGGACAGGCCTGCCTTGGCGAAGGCGTCGGCGAAGGCACGCCGGTGGCTGTCGGTCTCGACCGTGCCGCCGGACTTCGACGACACCACCAGGAGGGTGCGGTCCAGATCGGTCAGCGCCGCCCGGATCTGCCCGGGGTCGGTGGTGTCGAGGACGACGAGGTCGACGCCCGCGGTGCGGGTGATCACCTCCGGAGCCAGCGACGAGCCGCCCATCCCGGCCAGCACGATCCGATCGATGCCCTCGGCCTCGAGGTCGGCCCGCAGGGCGGCCAGCCGGGGAAGCAGCTCCCGGGACGACTCATCCAGCCTCAGCCAGCCGAGCCGGATGGCCGCCTCGGATCGGGCGTCGGGGCCCCACAGGTCGGGGTCGCCGGCGGCGAGCTTCGCGGGGACGTCGGCGGCGATCGCCTCGGCGGCGACGGTCGCCGCCGCCTCGGTGAAGCCGTCGAGGTCGACCTGCACCGGTGCCGTCACCGGGCCGCCCTCAGCTGGCCGGCCAGGGTGTCGAGCAGACCCTTCCACGAGTCGTCGAACTTCTTCACGCCCTCCTCCTCGAGCACCTTGACCACATCGTCGTACTCGATACCGATCGCCGCGAGGGCGTCGAGCTCGGCCTTCGATTGTTCGTAGGTGCCGTGCACCGTGTCGCCGCGGATCTTGCCGTGGTCCGCGACGGCCACCAGGGTCGCCTCGGGCATCGTGTTCACCACGTCGGGGGCGACCAGCTCGACGACGTAACGGGTGTCGTCGTAGCTCGGGTCCTTCACACCGGTCGACGCCCACAGCGGACGCTGGGTCTTCGCGCCGGCCGCGGCCAGGGCCTTCCAGCGG
>DASXJE010000256.1 GCA_036497565.1 Mycobacteriales bacterium | reverse complement strand
TGCCGCTTCCGGTTCGGCAACACGACCAACCGCAGCAAGCCCTACACCGACGTTGAATTGGCCTCCGGTGATCTGTTCGTCTTCGGCGGGCCGTCCCGCATGGCCTTCCACGGCGTACCGAAGGTCTATCCAGGCACCGCCGATCCGGAGTCGGGGCTGCCCACCGGGCGGCTCAACCTCACACTGCGGGTCACCGGCCTGACCTGACCCAGCCCGCCGCCTCGGGCGGCTGACATCGGACGCGCTACTCGCCGACCCGCACCCAAGTCGACGGATCTCCGTGCCCGCGCCGTAGAACCGGCAACATCGGACGCGCTACTCGCAAAATGAGGCCGAAAATGCGAGTACAGCGTCCTACGTCGATGGATCGCCGCCGTACCAACGCCGACCCGGCTCCCGACACAGCCACCCGCGCCCTGATCACATCTCGGCGAGGTCACCCCTTCCCGAGACATCGGGTGTTCTGACAGCATGCTCGTTGTGCGCGACGGTGCCGGCGCGCATGTGGTGCTGCCCAGAGCGGAGGTGGACATGGCCGGAACGACCCTGACCGAGCAGGGGATCCGAAAGATCCGAGGCTTGATCGAGGACGGGGAGCTCCGACCGGGATCCCGGCTCCCTCCGGAGGGCGACCTGGCGACCCTGATCGGGACGTCGCGCAACACCGCGCGGGAGGCCGTGAGCGCGCTCGCCAACGCCCGGGTGCTCGACGTACGTCGTGGCGACGGCACCTACGTCACCAGCCTGAGCCCCCGGCTGCTGCTGGAGGGCTTCGGGCTCGCGATCGACCTGCTGCAGGAAGACCGGATCCTGGAGATCCTCGAGGTACGCCGTGTGCTCGAGCCGGTCGCGACCGGTCTGGCCGCACAGCGGGTGTCCGACGAGATGCTGACGCGGCTGCGCAACTGCCTCGACCGGATGCGCGAGTGCGCCCACGACAGCGACGACCTGGTGAGTCACGACGCGGAGTTCCACGCCCTCGTCGCCGAGGCGGCGGGGAATCAGACGCTCGCGTCGATGCTCGACGGCCTGTCCCGGCGCACCATCCGGGCCCGTGCCTGGCGCGGCGCGGTGCAGGCCGGCTCGGCGGAAATGACCATCGAACAGCACACGGCCATCCTGGCCGCGCTCGAGGGTCGCGACCAGGCGCTGGCCGAGGCCACCGCGCTGATCCACGTCGCGACGAGCCAGGAGTGGTTCGCCCAGATGAGTGCCTCGCGCACGACCGATGGCACGCCCACGACCAATGGCACACCCACGACCGATGGCTCACCCACGACCTGAGAGGGAAGACGTTTCATGGACGACGGATCAGCCGAACTCGCCCTGGACGACCGGAGCGGCGGGATCGGCCGCGACGGGCTGATTTCCTGGACGGCCGGCGGCGTATCGCTGCTGCTGTCGGCGCCGCCGGACGCGCCGGTCGCACTGGTGGGGCTGCGCGCGGGAGAGACGCCGCAGTGGTCGGAGGCCGCTGTCGAGAAGGCTCCCCCGTTGGTCGAGCTCAGCTTCGACGCCGCGGGCCGATCGGGCTCCAGTCCGGCCGCGCAGCACCGCGAGTACACCGGGTCGCGGGCCCTGCGCTACCACCGCCACGCATTGGGCGACGATGGCGAAAGCCTCGAGGTCATCCAGCGCGACCCGGTGACCGGTCTCGAGGTGACAACGCGGTTCGAGCATCTGGCCGGCGCGCAGGCGCTGCGCACGTCGACCACGCTGGAGAACCTCGGCGGCTACACGGTGCGCGTCCAGTACGTCTCGACGCTCACGTTGACCGGGTTCGTCGAGCCGCCGGCCCGCGCGTTTCCGGACGCCCTCCGGCTGCACTACGCGCGCAACGCCTGGACGGCCGAATTCCGCTGGCAGGACGTGAGCCTGGAGCAGGCCGGGATCGTGGAGATCGCCGGCCCCGGTGGCCGCGGCTCGTCCAGGGGGCGGTTCGCGATCCAGAGCACGGGCACCTGGTCGACCGGTGACTACCTGCCGGTCGGCGCGATCGACAACGTCGAGACCGGCGAGACGTGGGCCTGGCAGATCGAGCACAACGGCGGATGGCAGTGGCAGGCCCTCGACCGGGCCGGCGACGTCTACGTCGGGCTGAGCGGGCCGACCGACACCGAGCATCAGTGGTCGGCCGAGTTGCGGCCCGGCGACCGTTTCACCACCGTGCCCGCGGCGATCGCCGTCACCACCGGCGGTTTCGCGGCCGGGCTCGCGGAGCTCAACCGCTACCGCCGCGCGATGCGCCGCCCCAACGACGACAACCGCACGCTGCCGGTCATCTTCAACGACTACATGAACTGCCTGAACGGCGACCCGACCACCGAGAAGCTGCTGCCGCTCATCGAGACCGCGAGCCGGCTCGGCAGCGAATACTTCGTCATCGACGCCGGCTGGTACGCCGACGGCCCCGGATGGTGGGACACGGTCGGGGCGTGGGAGCCGTCGACCAGGCGGTTCCCCGACGGCGGGTTGCGCGCGGTCACCGACCGGATCCACGCCGCCGGCATGCGCCCTGGTGTGTGGGTGGAGCCGGAGGTCGTCGGCGTCGACAGCCCGATCGCCGACACCCTCCCCGCCGACGCGTTCTTCCAGCGCGACGGGCAGCGCATCGTCGAGAGCGGCCGTTACCAACTCGACTACCGCCACCCCGCGGTGATCGAGCGCATGGACCAGGTGGTCGACCGGCTCGTCGCCGACTTCGGCCTTGGCTACTTCAAGTTCGACTACAACATCAACCCCGGCCTGGGCACCGACGTCGGCGGCGGCGATCGGGGTCAGGCACTGCTCGACCACAACCGCGCGTACAGCCGATGGCTGGACGGCATCTTCGCCCGGCATCCCGGCCTCGTCATCGAGAACTGCTCCTCGGGCGGGATGCGCGTCGACTACAGCCAACTGAGCCGGATGTCCATCCAGTCGACGACCGACCAGACCGACCCGCTGCACTTCGTCCCGATCGCGGCGGCGGCGCCCTCGGCGCTCACCCCGGAACAGGCCGCCAACTGGGCCTACCCGCAGCCGGACTGGTCCGACGACGTCAACGCCCTCACGATGGTCAACGCGATGCTCGGCCGGATCCACCTCAGCGGCCGGGTCGATCTGCTCGACGCGGGCCAGCTGTCCCTGGTGTCCGACGCGATCGGCGTCTACAAGGAGATCCGGTCGCAGCTGCCGCAGAGCGACCCGTTCTGGCCGCTCGGTCTGCCCGGCTGGTACGACGCCTGGTGCAGCCTCGGTCTGCGTACTCAGGACGAGGACCTGATCGCGGTGTGGCGCCGCGGTGGCGAGCAGACGACGCGGCTCCCGCTGCCCCAGCTCCGGGGCCGGGCGGTGACCACCGAGGTGCTGTATCCGCGGGGCAGCAAGGCCCGGGCCTACTGGGATCAGGGCGAAGGCACGCTCGACGTCACACTGCCGGACGCACCGAGCGCGTGCCTGCTCCGGGTACGCGACGCCTGACCGCGCGGATCTGCGCTACGACAGCTTCTGACGTTCGGCCAGGACAGTTACGCCGTCGCCGGTCAGCTCACCAAGTCCGACCGGGCGACCGGTCATCGCCAGGACCAGCGCGAGCATCGGCCCGGAGACCGGAGCGCCGTCCCCGGCCGACCAGTCGGTGTCGGTGGCGGTCAGCGCGAGGGCCTTGGTGCGCTGCTTGCCCCGGATCGGGGCGCCGGCCTTCCGGTAGTTGTCGGCGACGACGGTGAGGTGTTCGGTGGCGTAGGTACCGGGCGTGCCGAGCGCCCGGCGCACGTCCTCGCCGTGGACGATGATCTCGCCGAGCAGCGCCGTACCCGGACGCGTCCGGGTCGCCACCAGCGACTCGAGCGCCGAGACGAACTCGTCCGGGGTGCGGTCAACCTCGCGGCTGATGGCCTTCGCGTTCATCGTGTCGAAGGACATCCCGGCGCCGATCATCGCGCGGAGGAATTTCGGTGGGGTGCTCTTCGCGCCCGCGATCAGGTGCGCGACGACATCCTTGACCCGCCACCCCTCCACGAGCGACGGCTTGTCCCAGTCGGCCGGGGTGAGGGTCCGCAGATAGTCGACGAAGTCGGACCGCTCTTCGTGCAGCATCGGCCACACCTCGGCACCCATCAGGAAGCCTTCGGGTGCGTCGGCGCCGGGTCGACCCGGAAGACCGGATGGTCGGGGCCGATCTTCAGGAGTTCGCCGTCCGAGGAGTCGGGCCCGACCCCGCCGAAGAAGACTCCGACCTCCGCCTTCCACCGGCGCAGGTAGGCGCGCAGGATGGGCGGCTTCTCCGCGTCCGGAATCTCCACCGCGGTGAACTGCTCGGTGTGCCGGCCGAGCCGCAACCCACCCTCACCGGAGACCCGGATGTTGCGCACCCACTGCGTCGTACCGCGCGGAGCCACGAGGTAGCGCACCGTGTCCAAGGTCAGCAGGTTCACCGGCGTCTCACGCACCTGCCCGCTCTTGCGGCCGCGCACCTGCAGCACGCGGGAGCCCAGCACGCTGACACCGGCCCGGGTCAGCCCCGCGACCATCGGATTGAAGACGTGCCGGGTGAACCAGCCGGGCTTGGCGTAGTGCGGTTCGCTCATGTGATCATCGTGCCAGGAGTGCGGCTCAGCCCGGGTTGATTCCCCACGCGCCGCGCCATTCCTCACCCGGTGCGAGCACCACCAGCCCGTCGCCGGAGTTGAACGCATCGGGGGCGCAGGTCATCGGCTCGACCGCCAACGCGTCGGCGCGGCCGTCGAACTTGTCGCCGGTGAAGGCCTGTACGAAGCCGAACGACTCATCCATCCACACCTCGACGGAGCGACGCTCGCTCACCGACAGCCGCACCCGCGCCAAACCGTCCTCGCCGCGGCGCAGATCGCCGAATCCGGTGTCCAGCCGCAGCGGGCCGAGGCGGCGGCCGTCGCGCAGGTCGTACGCCGTCCCGTCGACGGCCTCCGCGCCCACCGGGATCTGGTGGTCGTCGACGAGCAGCCGGCGGTCGGCGGGCACCTGCAGCCAGACGTCGTCGAACGCGGCCCCAGCGAGGTCGAGGTAGGGATGCACACCGAGCCCGAACGGCGCGGGCAGATCGCCGAGATTGGTCGCGGTGTGGTCGGCACGCAGGCCGTCCGGGCCGACGGTCCACCGCACCGTCACGACGACCTCGAAAGGGTAGCCGGTCTGCGGTGGCACGTCGTGCGCCAGGGTGACCGAGTCGCTGCGCTCGTCGACGGTGGTCCACCGGGCCCACCGCGCCAGTCCGTGGATCGCGTTACCGGCGTCGGGCTCGGTCAACGCGAGGTGATGATCCGCGCCGGCGAACCGGTAGCGGCCGCCGCCGATGCGGTTGGGCCACGGGGCGAGCACCGACCCCGCGCACTTCGGCGCCATCATCGACTCGCCGTAGCCGGCGACGACGACCTGGCCCTCGACGTCGTAGCGCCGTATGCCGCCGCCGACCTCGACAGCGACGGCACGGTGATCGCCGGCCACGATCGGATGCTGGCGCCCGGAGGGCGGACGGTGGTCCTCGGTCACGCGTACACCGTAGCCTCACCGGCAGGCATTCCGGCGAGGAGCGATGACCCCAAAGAGATGAGCCAGCATCCGCAGTCCGAACACCCGACGACCCACCCGGCCGACGTCCCCGACGGCGCGGGACTCGACGAGCTGCGCGCCGCGGCCCGCGAGTGCCACGGCTGCCCGCTGTGGGAGCCGGCGACCCAGACCGTTTTCGGGAGCGGCTCGGCCGCCGCGCGGATGCTGTTCGTCGGCGAGCAGCCCGGCGACGTCGAGGACCGGCGCGGGCAACCGTTCGTCGGTCCGGCGGGGCGGTTGTTCGACGACGCACTGGTCGACGCCGGGATCGACCGGTCACTGACCTACGTCACCAACGCGGTGAAACATTTCCACTTCCGGCCGACCCCGAAGCGTCGCCTGCACCAGACCCCGACCGTTGAGCACGTGACGGCATGCCGTCCGTGGCTCGACGCGGAGCTGGCCGTCGTCGCTCCGGAGGTGGTGGTGTGTCTCGGGGCGACCGCGGCCCGCGCGCTGCTCGGCCAGGACTTCCGCATCACGCGTCAGCGGGGCACCCTGATGCCCTTCGAGGGCCCGTCGGCTGCGGAGGAGGCCGGTGTGCACTCGGCGTGGATCCTGGCGACGACCCACCCGTCGGCGGTACTGCGTACTCCCGACGAGGAACGGCAGAAGGCCTACGACGCCCTCGTCCACGACCTCACGGTGGCGGCCGGCGCGCTGGCCTAGTCGGCGTCGATGTCGACGGTGGCGACGTCCGGTGGGTGGCGGGCGTCGTACTTGAGGAGCGCCGGGACGAGCGCGGCGACGAGAACCACGAGGACCACGCACAACAGTCCGCCCACGACCGAGGTCATGCCCGCGGACATGAACGAGGCGAACCCGCCGGCCCGCAGGTCGCCGAGTCGGGGACCGCCGGCGACGACCACGATGAAGACGCCCTGCAGCCGACCGCGCATCTCATCGGGCGCGTCGGTCTGCAGCATCGAGGACCGGAATACCGCACTGACCATGTCGCCGGCTCCCGCGACGGCGAGGCAGAGCACCGCGAGCGGGAGCGACCGGGCCAGGCCGAATGCGGTGATTGACAGACCCCACACCAGCACGGCACCGACGATCGCCACGCCCTGCCGGTTGATGCGACTGAGCCAGCCGCCGGAGAGCGCCGCGGCCAACGCCCCGATCGCGCTTGCGGCGTAGAGCCAGCCGAGCGCGTCGGCGCCGCCGAACGTCGTCGTGGCCAACTGCGGGAAGAGGGCGCGCGGCCAGCCGAACACCATCGCGATGATGTCGACGAGGAAGGTGGTGAGCAGCACCGGCCGGGAGGCGAGAAACCGGAAACCTTCGGCGACCGAGGCGACCCCGGCGCGGCGTATGGTCTCCGGCCGCAGCGGTGGCAGCCGCAGGATCGTGTAGAGCGCGACCAGGAAGGTCGCGGAGTCGACGAAGTAGCCCCAGGGCAGGCCGCCGGCGGCGATGAGTACGCCGGCGAGCAGCGGTCCGATGATGACGCCGGCGTTGAAGACCACCTGGTTGAGCGCGTTGGCGGCCGGCACCTGCGCGGCCGGTACCAGCCGCGGGATCACAGTGCTGCGGGCCGGCGAGTTCACCGCGAACAACGCCGACTGCACGCCGACGAGGGTCCACAGCACCGGCAGCGAACCTGGCCCGGCGAGCAACGCCTGTCCCCACAGCGCGAGGCTGGTCAGGGCCAGCCCGGTGCCGGTGATGAGCAGAAGGGTGCGGCGGTCCATCGCGTCGGCGATCGCGCCGCCGAAGAGCCCGAAGACGATGAGCGGCAGCAACGCGACGATGCTGGTCAGCCCGACATCGAGCGAACTGTGCGTGACGGCGTAGACCTGCACGGGTACGGCGACGACCGTCATCTGACTGCCGATGACGGTGACGGTCTGGCCGAGCCAGAGACGGCGGAAGGCCGGCACGGACAGCGGCCTGGTGTCGACCGCGATTCCGCGTACCCGGGAGGCGAGGTTCAGGCTCATCCTGGGCCGGTCATGGAGCGAGTCGCTCGATCGTCCAGGAGCCGTCCGCGGCGTCGTCGGTACGACGGAACCGCAGCCGGTCGTGCAGCCGATCCTCGCGGCCCTGCCAGAACTCGACCGAGGATGGGCGGATGCGGTAGCCGCCCCAGAAGTCGGGCAGCGGCACCGTGGCGTCGTCGGGGTAGCGGGCGGCGAGCCGGTCGCGTTCGGCCTCCAGCGCGCCCCGGTCGGCAACGACCCGCGACTGCTCGCTGATGCTGGCCGCGATCTGCGAACCGTGCGGGCGGGAGTGGAAGTAGTGCTCGGACTCGTCGCGGCCGACCCGCTCGACCTCCCCGTCGACGATCACCTGGCGCTCCATCGCGTACCACGGGAAGACGCAGGAGAGCCGGGGATTGGCGGCAAGCTGCCGCCCCTTGCGGGAGTCGTAGTTGGTGAAGAAGACCAGGCCGCGCTCGTCGTACCCCTTGAGCAGGACGGTGCGCACACTCGGTCGGCCGTCCGGGGTGGCGGTGGCGACGACCATCGCGGTCGGCTCGGGGAAGGCGTCGCTGTCGACCGCCTCGGCCAGCCAGGCACGGAACTGGCTGTGCCAGTCCGGTAGCAGATCGGACTCGTGCAGGGCCCGGGACCGGTAGGACCGGCGCATGGCCGCCACCCGGGTTGCGAGGTCGGCAGGATCCGGCCGGTCGCCCGCGTCCCCGCTCACATCGCCTCCTCTTCCGCCCGGCATCCTCGCATAGCGCCGAGACGGGTTAGCCATGCCCCGGGTGGGGATACCGTCGAGTAGCCCCCCACCGCGCGGCCGCCCGCGGGTCGGGCAACAATGATCCGCGGCAAGATCCCCCGACCACGATCGGAGCACGCTCGATGCCGGACTTCACCCCGGGGCTCGAAGGCGTCGTCGCGTTCGAGACCGAGATCGCCGAGCCGGACAAGGACGGCGGCGCACTGCGTTACCGCGGGGTCGACATCGAGGACCTCGTCGGACAAGTGACCTTCGGAAACGTCTGGGCGCTGCTCGTCGACGGCCGCTTCGGGCCCGGGCTGCCGCCGGCCGAGCCGTTCCCGCTCCCGGTGCACACCGGCGACGTACGGGTCGACGTGCAGGCCGCGCTCGCCATGGTCTCGCCGATCTGGGGCTACAAGCCGCTGCTGGACATCTCCGACGACGAGGCCCGCGACAACCTGGCCCGGTCGGCGGTCATGGCGCTGTCCTACGTCGCCCAGTCCGCGCGCGGGATCGGCGTACCGGCGGTACCGCAGTCCCGCATCGACCGGTCGGAGACCATCGTCGAGCGGTTCATGGTGCGCTGGCGCGGTGAACCCGACCCGAAGCATGTCGCGGCCGTCGACGCCTACTGGACGTCAGCCGCAGAACACGGGCTCAACGCCTCGACCTTCACCGCCCGGGTGATCGCCTCCACCGGGGCCGACGTGGCGGCGTCGATGTCCGGCGCGATCGGCGCGATGTCGGGGCCGCTGCACGGCGGCGCCCCCGCGCGGGTGTTGCCGATGATCGAGCAGGTCGAGCGCAGCGGCGACGCCGGCCGGGTGGTCACCGAGATCCTCGACCGACACGACCGGCTGATGGGCTTCGGGCACCGCGTCTACCGCGCCGAGGACCCGCGGGCCCGAGTGCTGCGCCGGGTATGCAAGGAGCTGAACTCACCGCGCTACGACGCCGCCGAGGCGCTCGAGCAGGCGGCCCTGGCCGAACTCCGGGAGCGACGCCCCGACCGGCCGATCGAGACCAACGTGGAGTTCTGGGCCGCGGTCATCCTCGACTTCGCCGAGGTGCCGCCGCACATGATGCCGGCGATGTTCACCTGCGCGCGTACGGCGGGATGGAGCGCCCACATCCTCGAGCAGAAGCGGGCCAACAAACTGGTGCGGCCCTCCGCGCGCTACGTCGGCCCCAGCCCGCGCAAGCCCGAGGACGTCGAAGGCTTCGACGAGATCACCACCATCTGACGCGTCGCCCCGGCTCCTCCGCCGACCCGTGGACAAAACCCACTACTAGTGGGTTTTGGGCTGCCGGCGCGGCGTGTCGCCGTACACAACCCACTAGTAGTGGGTTTTGTCCAGGCACCCCGGCGGTCGCAGCGCCGCTCGGCCCTCGCAACCCCTTGACCAAAACGCACTCGGAGTGCGTTTTGGGCTGCTGGTACGGCGTGTCGCGGACCAAAGCGCACTAGGAGTGCGTTTTGGTCGGGCGCGGGAACGGCCCGAAGCCCGCAGGGGCGGGGACGACGCTCTCCCGACGACTGGGACACTGGACCGGTGACGAACACCGACCGGGCACTGCTCATCCCCGACCATCTCAAGCCCACCGACGGCCGCTTCGGCAGCGGCCCGTCGAAGGTCCGGCCGGAGGCCCTGGCCGCCCTCGCCCGCGACGGCGCCACCACCATGGGTACGTCGCACCGGCAGAAGCCGGTGAAGGATCTGGTACGCCGCGTCCGGTCCGGTCTCCGGGAGCTGTTCGACCTGCCCGACGGCTACGAGGTCGTCCTCGGACTCGGCGGGGCGACCGCGTTCTGGGACATCGCCGCCTTCGGGCTGGTGCGCGACCGGATCCAGCACCTGTCCTTCGGCGAGTTCTCGTCGAAGTTCGCCTCCGTCACCAAGGGTGCGCCGTTCCTCGGCGACCCGACCGTGCTGACCGCCGAGCCCGGCTCGCGACCCGAGCCGGTCGCCGAAGCCGGTGTCGACGCCTACGCGTGGCCGCACAACGAGACCTCCACCGGCGTGATGGCGCCGGTACGCCGGGTCGAAGGCGCCGACCCGGATTCGCTGGTGCTCATCGATGCGACCTCCGGGGCGGGCGGATTGCCGGTGTCGATCGTCGACGCCGACGTCTACTTCTTCGCCCCGCAGAAGTGCTTCGCGTCCGACGGCGGGCTGTGGCTGGCGCTGTTCTCCCCCGCCGCGCTGGCCCGGGTGGGCGAGATCGCGGCCGGATCACGCTGGGTCCCGCCGTTCTACGACCTGCCGACCGCGATCGACAACTCGCTCAAGGACCAGACCTACAACACGCCGGCGGTGGCCACGCTGTGGCTGCTCGCCGACCAGCTCGACTGGATGAACGGCAACGGCGGGCTCGACTGGGCGGTCGGGCGCAGCGCGGACTCCGCGCGCCGGCTCTACACCTGGGCGGACAAGACGGCGTACGCCGAGCCGTTCGTCACCAACCCGCTGCACCGCTCCGCCGTCGTCGGCACGATCGACTTCGCCGACACGGTCGACGCGGCCGCCGTCGCCGCCGAACTGCGCCGCAACGGCATCGTCGACACCGAGCCCTACCGCAAGCTCGGACGCAACCAGCTCCGCATCGCGATGTTCCCCGCCATCGATCCCGACGACGTCGCCACCCTCACCCACGCCATCGACTACCTCGCCGAAGCGCTGCGCTGACGCCCGCGCTCAGATCCGGCTCAGCGTCACCGAGAGCCCGACGGCAGCGATCATCGTCGACATCATCATCCACGTCTGAGCTCGCAGTCGTCGATCGACGGACGCACTGAGGTTGGCCATC
>DASXJE010000255.1 GCA_036497565.1 Mycobacteriales bacterium | reverse complement strand
AGGCGGGCTCGGCTCGTGGCGAGCACGGTCAGGCCGGGACTGCCGGCCAGCAGACGTTCCAGCGGGCCGACCACTCCGTCGATCAGGTGCTCGCAGTTGTCCAACACCAGCAGCATCTCCCGGCCGGACAACCAGCCGAGCACGGTGTCTTCCGCCGAACGGGCCTGATGTTCGCCGAGACCGAGGGCGGCCGCGATAGCCGGCGCGATCATTGACGGGTCGGTGACCGGCACCAGGTCGACGTATCCGGTGCCGTCGGCGAACCGGTCGGTCACCTCGGCGGCGACCGCGAGGGAGAGGCGGGTCTTGCCGATCCCGCCCGGCCCCAGGGCCGTCACGAGACGGTGCTCGTCGAGCGCCTCGGCGAGTGCAGCCCGCTCGGCCACCCGACCGACGAACGATGTCAACGGCGTGGGCAGCTGCACGATCGGTGCCGTGGCCCGGGCGGTCCCCGTCTCCGGCGTCGGATCCACGGTCGCCGCGGTGGCCACCAGTGCCCGCCGGTCGCCCACCTGGAACTTGCGCAGCAACGAGGAGACGTGGCTTTCGACGGTGCGGACAGAGATGAAGAGCTGGGTGGCGATCTCGGCGTTTGTCTGATGTTTGGCAACTGCCTCGAGCACCTCGGCCTCGCGGGCCGACACATCTACGTCCGCCGGCTCCCACTCGTTCACCACAGTCAGATTGTGCATGGTCATCCCCCGTACCCGGCCCAACGACCGCAAAGAACCCCTGCCCACTGTGGCAGGAGGAGCGGACGTGCCGTATCTACCTCTCCCACGGGCCCCGCAAGGCGTCGGTTCACCCGTCCGGGTCACGTCACCATTCCTGCACCATCGGGCAGCGCGTGCTCCGGACACCCGCCGCTCAACGCGACGCCGACCACCAATCGCTACGTATGAAGGATGATCCGGCCACGAACGCCACCCGCGCCCCCGGATCAGCTGTCGGGGAGGTCGGGGCCGGACTCCGCGAATTCTCGGCGCGCCTGGTCCAGCAGCCATCCGTCGCAGAACAGGTCGGCGCCGGCCTTGGCGAGGGCCGCCGCCATCCGCAGGGTGGCCTCGTGCGCGTCCTGCGTCGCCGCGGCGGCGGTCATCTCCAGCGAATGGGACGGCGTTCCGCGCTCCATGACCTTGAGGTAGGGGTGGATGGCCGGCAGTCGCAGGCTCACGTTGCCGATGTCGGACGACCCGACGCCGCCGCGCAGCACCGGCTCCTCGACCTTCTCGCCGGCGTCCCGCAGGTAGTCGGCGACCCGCCCGGCGATCGCGTGGTTGTTCTTCCGCTCCGCGTAGAGATGCCCGCGCTCGATCTCGACGGTCGTCCCGGTCGCCGTCGCGGCGGCCTCGGCACACGCGATCACCCGACCGACATGCTCCTCCGTCTGCTCGCTGGTGACCGCCCGGACCTGGAAAGCGGCCTCGGTGTAGTCGGGGATGACGTTGGCGGCCTTGCCCCCGTCGAGGATGACGCCGTGCACCCGGGAGGCGTCCGGCAGGAACTGGCGCAGCGCGTCGATGGCGACGAACAGTTGGATGACCGCGGCAAGAGCGCTCCGCCCGGCCGTCGGACTGCCCGCGGCGTGCGCCGACTTCCCATGGAACCGGACCGTCATCGGACGCGACGCGAGAGCATGCCGAATGGGCACGGTGCGATCCCCGGGATGGAACATCAGCGCGGCGTCGACATCGTCGAACACGCCGGCGTCGAGCTCGATGACCTTCCCGCCGGCGCCCTCCTCACCGGGCGTGCCGATCACCCGGAGAGTGCCGGGCGGGTCGGGCAGAGCGTGGTGCAGCGCGGTCGCCGCGCCGAGCCCGCCGGTGGCGATGAGGTTGTGGCCACAGCCGTGGCCGAGACCGGGGAGGGCGTCGTACTCGAGGAGGTAGGCGATGACCGGTGACCCATGTCCCACCTCGGCGACGAACGCCGTGTCGAGACCCGCCACGGGCGAACGCACCGCGAAGCCTTCGGCCTCGAGCCATTGCCGCAACACGGTGGCGGACCGGTGCTCGACCAGGGCGAGTTCGGGGTGGGAGTGCAGGTCCAGGCTGAGCTCACGCAGCCGCGGGTCGAGCCCGGTCAGGGCGGCGTCGATGCCGGCATGGGTGGCGGCGAGCCGTGATCGCCGGTCGGGTTCGCTGCTGGTCACGGTCTCCCCTGCTCGTCGATGGGTGTCCCTCCGGGCCCCGCGAGCGTCCCACCTACTGCGGCTCCGCGCATTTCCTCCGGGCGACGGCAATCATCGAGCGGGCCATCCCACTGAACCGCATCGCGTTCACTGCGTGCGCGGCATGTCGCTCGACGAAACCCGCCACCGCCGAATCGGACGTGAGCGCGTCCTCGGCGACGCCGCCGGTGGCGACGTCGAGCGCCCGCTGCCAGAGTTCGACGATGAAGCCCAGTTGCTGGTCGAGCACACCGGCATCGGACAGCCGGCCGTGCCCGGGAACCACCACCCGCGGATTCAAGTCGATGCACCGTCCGAGCGCCCCGATCCAGCCCTCGATGTCGGCATCCTCATCGGAGAAGTTGTTGCCGTGGTCCCAGGCGACCGCCAGGTCGCCGGCGAACAGGACGCGGTCGTCAGGCAGCCACCCGATGAGATCCGCCCCGCTGTGGGCCGGTCCGACGGCGACGAGCTCGAGACCGGAGTCCCCGAAGGTCAGTGAGTCACTGAACTCCAGCATCGCTGGATACAACCGCGGTGGCGCCTTTCCGACCTGCTGGATCGCGTCCTCCCGCCCCTTCGCCAGAAGCTCGGCGCGCTGGCCTGCAGCGCCGATGACTGTCGCACCGGCGTCGACGTACACCGGGTTTCCGAGGCTGTGATCGGCGTGGTAGTGGGTGTTGACCACATGGCTGATGCGCATGCCGTCCCGATCGGTGATGCTCGTGCTGATCCGTTGAGCCGGCTCGAGGAAGTTCGCGTCGATGACGACTACGGAGTCATCTGTCTGCACGATCCCGACGTTGGTCTGCTCATGACGATCGATATCGCCCTGCCAGTAGGCGACCCGGTCGCCCAACCGGATGAACGACTCGCCGTCGACCAGCTGACCGTCGGGTCCACGTCCCGTGCTGGTGCTCGTCACTTGGGGGTTCCTTCGTCGTTAGCTCCAGTCGTGATTGGTGACGAGAACGGTCGCGCCGAGCTTGTTCCAGCCGTGCGCGGCGTCCCAGGTACCGGTGTTGGCGGTCTGGATCGCGTAGTCGGGGTCCCCGGCCAGCGAGCGGGACGCCGAGGGAAGCGC
>DASXJE010000254.1 GCA_036497565.1 Mycobacteriales bacterium | reverse complement strand
CCGCCGCCCACGCCCACGGCGCCCGGGTGACCGCGCACGTGTTCGGCACGGACGCGCTGCACGGGCTGATCAGCGCGGGCATCGACTGCATCGAGCACGGCACCGGGCTGAGCGACGAGCTGATCGCGGAGATGGCTCGGCGGGGTACGGCCCTGGTCCCGACGTTGATCAATGTGGAGACGTTCCCGGGGATCGCGGACGGGGCACAGGAGAAGTTCCCGGCCTACGCCGCACACATGCGGTCGCTGCACGCGACCGCGCGGGACGTCGTCGGACGGGCCGCCGAGGCGGGCGTCGCCGTCTACGCCGGGACCGACGCGGGCGGCGGCATCGCCCACGGCCGGATCGTCGACGAGATCGTGGCCCTCCGCGACGCCGGCGTGCCCGACCCGCTGGGCGCGGCGAGCTGGGCGGCGCGGAAGTGGCTCGGACGGCCGCTGCTCACCCCGGGCGCGCCGGCGAGCCTCGTCGTCTACGGCGCCGACCCGCGCACCGACCCGGAGTCGCTCCGCCGCCCGTCGGCCGTGCTCGTGCGCGGCCGTCGTGTCGCGCGCGGCGCGGGTGTGGCGTGACCGCCGGCCCACCCGGCCCTCCTCCCGGACCTCCGTACCCCGGGCCCCCGTACCCCGACCCGCCGCCGCCCGGATGGCCGGCCTCTCCGCCGGGCTCCGCCGAGCCGCCGCGCGGGTGGTTCGGGCTGCGGCCGGACCCGCCCGCGCCGCGCACCGGCTGGGCGGTGCGCCTGTTCGTGATCGCCGAGGCGGTGTTCCTCGGAGTCTCCGCCCTGGTCAGCTGGCTGATCGGGATCGAGGCGGCGGGCGCGGTCGGGATCATGGCGGCGATCGCCGTGCCGACCGTGGCGGCGGCGGTCACCGCCGTGCTGCTGACCCGGTGGCTCGGCAACGGGCCGCGGGTCGACCTCGGGCTGCGCTGGAGCTGGGACGACGTCGCGGTCGGCGTGATCACCGGACTCGGCGGCCTGCTGCTCACCGTGCCCGCGGCGCTGGTCTACGCATGGGTGGTCGGGCCGGAGGGGATGAGCACCGCCGTCGGCGACGTGTTCGGCGGGGTCCGGACGACCTGGCCGGTCGCGCTCGCGGTGATGGCCGTCGTCGTGCTCGTCGCGCCGCTGTGCGAGGAGATCCTCTACCGCGGGCTCCTGTGGCGCGCCGTCGAGAAGCACGTGCACAACCAGTGGATCGTCTACCTGATCACGACGGTGCTGTTCGCGTTCGCCCACCTCGAGCTGACCCGCACACCGCTGCTGTTCGTCGTCGCGTTGCCGCTCGGTCTGGCCCGCGTGCTGACCGGACGGCTGACAGCGAGCGTCATCGCGCACCAGATCAACAACTTCCTGCCCGGCCTCGCGCTCGCCCTGATGCTGACCGGCGTCGTCCCGGGCTCGCTGTAAGGAGAATCGACCGTAGCCGGGCTATGCAGGCTGTAAGGAGAATCGACCGTAGCCGGGCTATGCAGGCTTCTCCAGGGTGACTCGGTAGCCGAGGTTGTGGAGTTGGTTGATCAGGCGGTCACGTTGACGGTCGGTGTTGCGGCGGGTGAAGTAGTCGCCGCCGAGGTCGTCGTAATCGCAGTCGTCGGTCAGTAGGTGCCAGCAGATGACCAGGATCGAGTGCGCGACCGCGATCGCGGCCTTCTTCTTCCCGATCCGCCGCGCGAGTCGCCAGAACTGGGCCGAGAGATAGGTGTCCCGCGATCGGGCTGCGGACCAGGCGCACTGTGTCAGCACGTCGAGCAGCCAGACGTCGCCCTTGGTGGTCTTGCCGGAGCCGCGTTTGCCTCCGGTGATGTTGTTGCCGGGTGCGACGCCGGCCCAGGAGGCCAGGTGCGCGGCGGTGGGGAAACGGGTCATGTCGACGCCGATCTCGGCGATGATGGTTTCGGCGGCCCGTGTCCCGACCCCGGTGATGGTGTCGAGCCGGTCACGGGCTCGGGCAAAAGGGACTCCGCCCTCGCTGGTGTGTTCGGCGAACAGGGCCTCGACGCGGCTGTCGAGGCGGGTGATCGCCTGCTCCAGGTGCGCGGTGTGGTCGAGGGCGAGCCCGATCAGCAAGGCGTGGTGGTCGGTGAACCGGCCGCGCAGCGCCTGACGCAGCGCGGGGATCTTCCGGCGCAGCGTGCCCTTGGCCAGTTCGGCCAGAACGTGCGGGTCACGTTCGCCTGCGACCAGGGCCGCGAGCATGGCTCGTCCGGATACCCCGAGTACGTCGGAGGCGACCGAGTCGAGCTTGATCCCGGCGTCTTCGAGGGTCTTCTGGATCCGCTGACACTCGCTGGTGTGAGCCTGGATCATTCGCTTGCGGTAGCGGGTCAGGTCCCGTAGCTCCCGGATCGCCTTCGGTGGGACGAAGCTACCGCGTAGCAGCCCGTGCTCGAGTAGCTCGGCCAGCCATTCGGCGTCGAGCACGTCGGACTTGCGGCCCGGCAGGATCTTCACATGGTGGGCGTTGACCAGCATCAACTCCCACTGCGAGTGCTCTTCGAGCAGGTACCAGACCGGTTTCCAGTACGACCCCGTCGCCTCCATCACGATCGCGGTGACGCCCTCGGAGGTGAACCACTCGGTCATCGCCTCCAGCGACGTGGTGAACGAGCTGAAGGTGCGGGTCTGCTTGACCCGCCCTCGTCCGCCCGCACCCGGCGTGCGCAGGCAGGCGACCACCTCGTCCTTGCCGATGTCGATCCCTGCGCACCGTTCGACCAGCGTGTCCATCCACGGCCTCCTCGCCCTGGTCGGCGGACATGGGCGGGGCCGGCGGGGCCAACCGATCAACGACGCTGTAAGGCGTGTACGAAACAACAATTCGAGGTGCCGGGAAGGCCCCTGGCATCAGTCTCTGAGACGGGCTCTCGCGCACCAAGCAAGAACGAGCTCAGCCGACCCCAGCACCGATTCTCATCCTTCGAGGCGGACCGGGGTAGGGCCATGGCATCTCTCTGAGGTCCCGGATCAGGACATCACGAGCGCGGCGAAGGTGAACCCGAGCGCGTTGTGCACGCCGTGGGCCACCACGGGCGGCCAGATCGAGCCGGACCGTTCGTAGAGGACGGCGTTCAGCACGCCGAGCACGATCGCGACCGGCATGACAACGTTCACGCCGTGCGCCAGCCCGAACAGCAGCGAGCTGACGATCACCGCGATCACCGGTCCGTAGCGGCGCAGCCCGCCGAACAGGACACCGCGGAAGAACAGCTCCTCGCCCAGCGGCGTGAGACCGGCCCCGAGCAGGAGCAGCAGCACGAACCCGATCCCGCCCGCGGCGGCCGTGCCGACGAGGAAGTCCTGCGGGTCGGACAGGTCCCCGGTGATCGCCTGGTAGCCGAGCACGAGCCCGAACGCCAGCGCCCGCATCAGCACACCGACGCCGGCACCGGCCAGCAGCCAGCGCCACGTCGTGGCGCGCAGCCCGACCGCGGGCAGCCAGCGCACCCGCACCACGAGCGCGATGCCGACGGCCAGCAGGAACGCCAGCGCCGAGCCGGCCAGCACCGGCAGCGTGTTCTGCCCCTGCGGTCCGGGCAGACCGGTCACGAGGATCGCGGCGACCGAGAACACGAACCACGCGACGACCGCGATCCCGATCTCGGTCCAGCCCAGCGACGGCCGTCCCGGCGGGCCCGCGCCGGGACGGGGCCGATCCGGGCCGGTCGCCGGGTCCGGCTCGGGCGCGGACACCGGGTCCGGCCGTTCGATCGCTTCGCTCATCGTCCCGTCCTCCTCCTGCGACACCGTGCCACGACGACGCTAGGCAAGGCCGGTGGCCGGGCGCGTCGTCGTCGGGGACGAGATCGACACCGGATGGTCCTCCTCGCGGAGGAGGACCCCGGGCGACGCGGCGGACCGGGGGAGCAGCGCGTGCACCCGCCAGCCGCCGTCCGGGCCAGGACCCACCCGGACGTGCCCGCCGAGCATCCGGGCACGCTCGTGCATCCCGGCCGTGCCGAGCCCGGACCCGTGGGTGTGACCACGGTAACCGGGCGCCGGACCGGCGTCGGCGACCTCCACCGTGACGGCGTCCGGACGGTGCTCCACCAGCACGCGGGTGTCGCTCGCGCCGGCGTGCCGGACGACGTTCGTCAACGCCTCGGTGAGGATGCGCTGCGCGAACAGCTCGGGATCGCCGGGCGGCCCGGCGGGGTCGCCGCGGACCGCGCAGGTCACCGGGACGCCGGCCGCGCGGACCGGCCGGACGAGCTCCTCGACGCCGTCGGCGGTGAGCGCGACGCCGCCGGGGTCCGGGGTGAGCGTCTCCAGCTCGGGCAGCGCGTCCGCTATCCGCCTGCCGGACTCCGCGATGTGCCCGAGCGCCTCCCGGCGCGCCGCCGGGTCGGTGGTGACGCGCGCCGCGCCCGCCTGCACGGCGATCGCCGACACGTGGTGGGCGACGACGTCGTGCAGCTCGTGCGCGACCCGTAGCCGTTCCCGCTCCAGCGTCTCGCGGCGTTCGGCCTCGTGCCGCTCGGAGCGCAGCGTCTCGGCGTACCGACGGTGGTCGCGGCGGCGCACGCCGGCGAACCACAGGAACGGGACGACGAGGTAGGACAGCACGATCCCGGCCGCGTCCGCCGAGATCTCGGCGTTCATGGCCGGGACCGTCAGGTACGCGACGAGCACGGCGAGCGTCCCGGCGGCCGTCAGCACCCCGGAGCGCCGCGGCGGCGCACCGACGCCGACGGCGTAGACCAGGAACATCCACGACGCCTCGATGAACGCGTTCGTCCCACCGAGCGAGCCGGTGGCGATCGCGGCGACGGTCGCGACCGCGAACGCCGACATCGGGGCACTGCGCCACCAGGCGACCGCGAGTACCTGCACGGCCAGCGACACCATCGCCGCCGGGGTCGACCACGGCAGGTCGAGCAACGGGAGCGACCGGTCCATCGAGACCTGGCCGATCGGACGCAACGGCAGCGCCGCCACCCCGAGCGCGACGAACCCGAACGCCGCCGACAGCGCCAGACCGCGCCGGGTCGGCTGCCAGGGCGTGGACCGCCCGTCGCGGTCGGCGGGGCCCCGTGGAGGTCGGTCGGGATCCGGCCCCTCCTCGCGCAGGGCGGTCAGCGCCCGCCGCATCCGCGACAGCACCTCCCGCGCGTCGCGTTCCAGGGCGGGGACGGCGTCGCCGTCGTCCAGGGCGGTCGTGCGCTCGGTGAGGCGGCGCAGCCCGTCCAGCACCCCGCTGCCCAGCTCGTCCGCGATCCGGGTCCGCTGCACGGCCAGGGCCGCCGCCGTCCGTGCCCGCTCCTCGGACCGGCGACGGGTCTCCTCCCGGGCCCGCACCGCACGGCTGATCAGACCCAGCACGGCGCCGACGGCCGTGTAGGCCCCGACCGAGAACCCGATGGTGATGGCGTAGCCGACGCCCGCGGCGACGTCACCGTCGCGCAGCGTGTAGCCCGCGCCGGACACCGCGGCGACCCCGAGGACCGCGAGGGTGAGCAGCCACCCGGAGCGGACCGGGCCCCGCGCCAGCACGAACGCGACGACCGCCCAGACCAGCGACTGGGTCGGCGCCAGCACGGCGTACCCCAGTGCCGCCGGGACGGCGAGGACGGCGAGCGCCGTGCGGGGTCGGGTGCGACGGAGCGGCACGGCCGCCAGCTCGACGACCGTGATCGCGATGCCCGCCACGATCTGGCCGGTGTCCAGCCCGGACAGCACGATCGACGCCGTCGTGAACGTGAGGAGCAGCGCCATCAGCACCAGGTCGGTGCGGCGGTGGGTGGGACCGGGCTCAGCCATGGAGCAGGCCGTGCTCGTAGGCGAACACCACCAGTTGGACCCGGTCGCGCAGCTCCAGCTTCGTCAGCAGGTGCGAGACGTGCGTCTTGACGGTCGTCGCGCCGAGGAACAGCTTCTCGGCGATCTCGGCGTTGGACAGGC
>DASXJE010000253.1 GCA_036497565.1 Mycobacteriales bacterium | reverse complement strand
ACTGATCTCCTCGGTGCGAGCCAACCGGACGTTCCTGGCCCGGACCGTGCGCTACCTCGCCGAGTCGGGGATCCGGCAGTTCCTGGATATCGGCACCGGCATCCCGTCCCCGGGTAACACCCACGAGGTCGCGCAGGCCGTTGCTCCCGAGGCCCGGGTCGTGTACGTCGACAACGACCCGATGGTCCTCTCCCATGCCCGGGCCCTGCTGCGCGGCGACCCGCGCGGCGCGACCGCCTACATCGACGCCGACCTGCGCGACGCTGACAAGATCCTTTACGAGGCGGCGCGGGTGCTCGACTTCAACCAGCCGATCGCCGTCATGCTCGTCGCGGTGCTGCACTTGATCCGCGACGAGGACCATCCCGCCAAGGTCATCCGGCAGCTGATGGCGGCGGTGCCGGTCGGCAGCTCGCTGACGATCTCGCACGTGCCCAATGACATGCACGCCGGGCAGATGTCGGCGATGAGCGACCGGCTCAACCGGCTGCTGTCGCAGCCGAGCACCTACCGCGGCCGTGCCGAGGTCGAGGGCTTCTTCGACGGGCTCGACCTGGTCACGCCCGGCGTCGTCCCGATCCAGGACTGGCGGTCGACCCCGGAGGAGGCCACCGCCGTCGCGGCGATGTGGGGCGGCGTCGCGATCAAGCGGTAAGGCCCGGTGCGGGGCGGCATGCCATCATCGCTGCTCATAAGCACTCCGTATCCGGTACGCGAGGGCGGTGTGGCGGCGGCCGGTGCCGGCGGTGCGGACCGCCGCGGCCAGGGCACGGCGGGACCCGGCCAGCACGACGAGCTTCTTCGCCCGCGTGATGCCGGTGTAGAGCAGGTTGCGCTGCAGCATCATCCACGCGCTCGTCGTGAGCGGGATCACCACCGCCGGGTACTCTGACCCCTGCGACCGGTGGATCGTCACCGCGTACGCGTGCGCCAGCTCGTCGAGTTCGTCGAACGCGTAGTCCACGTCCTCGTCCTCGTCGGTCCGCACGGTCAGCTTGTGGTCCTCCAGGGACATGCCGGTCACCACCCCGACCGTGCCGTTGAACACCCCCGCCGCGCCCTTGTCGTAGTTGTTGCGCAGCTGCGTGACCTTGTCCCCGACCCGGAACACCCGTCCGCCGTACCGCCGCTCCGGCGCACCCTCGCGAAACGGCGTCAAGGCCTCCTGCAGCAGCAGGTTCAGGTTCCCCGCGCCGGCCGGGCCGCGGTGCATCGGACACAGCACCTGCACGTCCCGCCGCGCGTTCAGGCCGAACTTCGCCGGGATGCGCCGCGCCACGATGTCCGCCACCAGCGAGGCGGTCTCCTCCGTGTCGTCGCAGTTGAACCAGTAGAAGTCATTAAACTTCTGGATTTGCCCGTCCTGCGGCACGGGCGGAGCCGGCGGCCGGCCCGCGTTCACCCTGTGCGCGTTCACCACGATGCCGGACTGCTGTGCCTGCCGGAAGATCTTCGTCAGCCGCACCACCGGCAGCGACTCCGCGCCGATCATGTCGCGCAGCACCTCGCCCGCGCCGACCGACGGCAGCTGATCCACGTCCCCGACCAGCAGCAGGTGCGCTCCCGGCGCCACCGCCTTGACCAGCTTGTTCGCCAGGATCACGTCGACCATCGAGGTCTCGTCGACCACCACCAGGTCGGCGTCCAGGGGATTGTCCTGGTCGAACGCGGGATCCCCGCCCGGCTGCAGCTGCAGCAGCCGGTGGATCGTCGCCGCCTCGTGCCCGGTCAGCTCCGACAGCCGCTTCGCGGCCCGGCCCGTCGGCGCGGCCAGGACGACCTT
>DASXJE010000252.1 GCA_036497565.1 Mycobacteriales bacterium | reverse complement strand
GTGGCCCGAGGTCTGGGCGCCAAGCTGCACGCCACGGCGGACGGAACAGTGCGCCAGGCACTCGACGCAATCGCCACCATCCGTGAACGGCACGGCAACGACGCGATCTTCCACATCGCTCACCCCGAGTTCGTCCACCCGGACGACGTGGCGCGGTTCGCTGAGCTCGGGGTGATCGCCGACGCCTCACCTGGACTGTGGTTCCCCAACCCGATGAACGCCGCCATCGCCGCCCAGGTCCAGCCGCACTACCTCGGGAGGATCTGGCCACTGCGCGAGCTGCACCAGGCCGGCGTCCCGATTGCCGCCGGGTGCGATTGGCCGGCCGCCGTCGAGCGACCCGATCCGTGGCTGAGCATCCAGACCATGATCACCCGCCGCAACCCCGACACGGCCTTTCCCGGGACGCTCGCCGCGGATCAGGCGTTGGACCTGCCCACCGCGTTGCGAGCGCATACCGTGCAACCGGCCCGCGCGATGGGTCTGGCGGGCGAGACCGGCATGCTGAGGGCCGGTCTGTCCGCCGACTTCGTTGCCCTGGATCGCCACCTGTTCCAGATCCCCGTGGATCAGATCCACCGCACCCGGGTGTTGCGCACCTGGTTCGCCGGCGAGCTAGTCCACGAGGCGGCCTGAGCACGGCCCATGCGTCTGTCAGGCAGCTCTCACGCGATGACGAGAGGCAGGAGTACCTCGTCAACCATCTCAGCGATGTCTTTCCTCGTCAGAACGTGAGTTTCGAGCAGTGCGCGCTTGATGATCAGTGCGTGGAGCACTTCAAGAACGACGGGTGTCAAGCGTTCCGAAGATATCTCGCCGCGACCGGCGGCGTCCCGCAGTAGTTCGCTCAATGCGTCGAAGAGTGGCTGGAGAACCTCTGACTTGAATCGAGATAATAGTGGGGGATAGCGGTGTGCTTCTCCCAGAAGGCTGCGGAATGCGTTACCCCTGACACCCTTCTGCATTTTAGTCATGTGATGCGTGAACCCGATCAGATCATCGCGGAGAATGCCCGTTCGTGCGTATCCGGCTGGGTCCATGCCCAGCTCCTCCAATGTGTCGATCACCAGACAGGTCGTATCCGGCCACCGTCGGTACAGCGGGCTCTTACCGGTGCCCGCGCGCTCAGCGACGCTCTCGAAGGTGAGCCGGCCGAATCCGACCTCAGCCAGTTCGGCCAGGACAGCATCAGAGATCGCCTGCTCGACCTCCGCGGCACCCCGCCGCGTACGAACGGGGCGTTCGACGATCTGCGCGACGGCCCGCGTATCGGCATTGTGACGGGTCGGCATCGCATCAGCATAGTTGAGCGCAATCGCGTTCTGGGCTCATCGGCGCGCCCGTGCTGGTCGCTTGTGCCGGTCGGACGTTCGGGGACGGTCTGTTGACAGTCGGGCGCCGCTGCCGTAAGAAGCTAGTTACCAAGTTAACTGGGTAATTATGGCTTGGTCAGTCCTACTACGCCCACGTCCACGATCCCGAGGGCGCGTGCGAGCAGTCGCGCCAGCTACTGCGTCGCCGGCACGTCGTCCCCTCGTGAGTGGACCCGAGGTACCACAGCGGAGCGACGATGACCGCAACACAGGCCACGAGGCCCCTCGAGGACGTCTTTGTGATCGACTCGACGGTGCACGGCTACAACTTCCGCGCCGACAACTACGTCCCGGGGCCGTTCAAGGAGCGGATTGCCGCGCAGCTCACCGAAACCCTGTGGGGCGGGCACATCGGTAACGTGCCATTCGGCGACCAGCGCTACATCCTGAGCCGCGAGCGATTCGAGAACGGCCACGACCCGGACCTGCTTGGCGGAGCGCTGTTCGCCGAGTCCGACACCGACGTGTGCATCTACCACGGGGTTCCGCTCTACGGCATCTATCAGGACGGTGGCTCGGCGCTGTGGGTGGGTAAGGCCATGCGGGAACGTTGGCCCGACCGGGTCGCGCTCTACGGCCCGGTCAGCCCCTGGCAGCCGGATGCGCTGGACATCGTCGAGCAGATGATCGTCGAGGAGAAGGCCATCGGGATCAAGATGTATCCGATGGACATCGTCAACGGCAAGGTCAACAGTTACCGCCTGGACGACCCTGAGATCGCGTTCCCGATCCTGGAGCGGATTCAGCAACTCGGCGGCAAGATCGTCGCTACCCACAAGGCCGTCCCACAGGGCCAGGTGCCCAGCGAGCCCTTCGCACCCTATGACGTAGCCGGAGCGGCATCGGCCTTCCCCGACCTGACCTTCGAGATCGTCCACGGCGGAATCGCGTACCTGGAAGAGACGGCCTGGCAGCTCCAGCGGTTCCCCAACGTGACCGTCAACCTCGAGACCACCGCGGCGTTCATGCTCTCGCGCCAACCCCGCCAGTTCGCGCACATGCTCGGCACCCTGCTGTTCTGGGGAGGCGCCGACAAGATCTTCTGGTCCTCCGGCGCCACGGCGCGCCACCCGCAGCCGTACCTGGAGATGTTCTGGGACTTCGAGATTCCGGAGGACCTGCGGGAGCAGCACGACTATCCGGAGCTGACCCGCGAGATCAAGGAGAACATCCTCGGCCGCAACCA
>DASXJE010000251.1 GCA_036497565.1 Mycobacteriales bacterium | reverse complement strand
CGGTACTTGGCGTTCGGCCCGTCCTGGGCATCAGCCCACTTGCGGACGCGCTTCTCGGCCGCGCCGCCGTTCCAGCGTCGGGAACGATCGGCAAGCGGCAGGTCGCTGAATGAACTCACTGTCATGTGGATCTCCTTCGAGCGGGCCACCGCATATCAGCTGAACCGGGGGAGGACCTTGTCGTGGTAAAAGTCGAAGAAGCCCTTCTGCTGGGGGCCGATCTGGCTGATGTAGACCTCGTCGTAGCCGGCATCGAGATAGCCCTCGATCATTGCGATGTGCCGCCCGGCGTCGTTGCCGCAGACCACCGCGTCGCCGACCATGTCCGGCGTGACGAGCGTGGCCGCCTGCTCGAAGTGGCGAGGTGTGGGTAATTCCTGCGCGAGCTGACCGGGCAGCTGCTCGGTCGCCCACAGGCGGTGTGCGGTACGTCGGGCCTCGTCCTCGTCCGGGCCCCAGCAGACCTTGGTGCCTGCCTGGGCCGGTTTTCCGCTGCCTCCGGCGTCGCGGAATGCCTGCACGAGGTCGGCGTCGGGCATCGTCGAGATGTAGCCGTCGCCGATCCGGCCGGCCAATGTCGCGGCGGCCGGGCCGAACCCGGACACGTGGATCGGGACCGGGGTGTCGGGTCGGGTGAACAGCTGAGCGTTTTCCACGGTGTAGTGCCGCCCGCGGTGGTCTTTCACACCGCCTTCGAAGAGCAGCCGGATGACCTCGACGGCCTCCTCGAGCATCTCCAGCCGGGTGTCGGCCGGTGGCCAGTGGTCACCGAGGATGTGCTCGTTGAGCGCCTCTCCGCTGCCGACGCCCAATCGGAACCGGCCGTGGTGCTGGACCCCGGAGGTGGCGGCGGCCTGGGCGAGCACTGCCGGGTGGATGCGCACCGTGGGGCAGGTGACTGCGGTGGTCACCGGGATCGACACGACCTGGGACAACGCCCCGATCACCGACCACACGAAAGGGCTCTGGCCCTGTTCCGCCGTCCACGGGTGGTAGTGGTCCGATATCCACAATCCCGCGAAACCCGCCTGTTCCGCCTGCCTCGCCTGATCAACCAGGTCGTTCGGTCCCCATTCTTCGCAGGACAGAAAGCTCCCTATGGTCGCCATCACGTCTCCTCCCCGCGAGCCTCTCGTGGTGCTCCTACCCGTGGGGCCGGGGGCCAATCCGTTTCGGCTCAGCCGGTGAGCATCACGGCGACAGCGACGATGAGCCCTACGGCTGCATATGCCGCATAGTCGTTGACCGATCCGGTGTGCCAGGACCGGACCAGGCTCATCAGCCGCGGCTGCGTCGGGCGTCGGATGTACCACCAGGCCAGCACCAGCCCGAGGAGGACCGTGCCCGCGACGGTCCCGAACTCGCTCGGGGCAAAGTACTCGAATGCCACGTGCGGCACCGGCAGCGGCGACACCGGCGCGTGCAGGACTCCGCGGCTGTATGCCGCGCCGGCGAGCAGGGCGCCCGCGGCGGGAGCGATCATGTGGGGGAGTACGACGGTCGGGAGGACGCCGAGCGCGACACAACCGACCGCGAGCAGCAGGAACGCGGTGAGCATGCCGGGCCGGATCGGCTCGAGGTCCTCGTAGGTCGCATCGCGCTTCCGGAAGAACGCGAGGTAGGTGGCTCGGACGAGGGCGGCGATCGTGATCACCTGCGCGCCGAGCAGGACGGCGAACACGGCCGGGTGTCCGTCGCGCAAGGCGTCGTGGATCAGTCCCAGCGACGCGTAGCCGTTCAACGGCGGGACGCCGGCGATGGCGGCGGCGCCGACGATGAACGCCGCGGCGGTGATCGGCCGGTGCCGGCCGAGAGCGCCCATCTCGGAGAGTTTCGTCAGCCCGGTCGCGTGCACGATGTTCCCGGCGCAGAGGAAGAGCAGCGCCTTGTACAGGGCATGATTGACGAGTTGGTAGGTGGCGCCGGCCGCGCCGGCTGTCGTGCCGACGCCGAATCCAACGGCGATGACGCCCATCTGCGAGATGGTGTCGTAGGCGAGCAGGCGTTTGAGGTCGTCTTGTCCCAGCGCGAGCCATGCGCCCATGACGGCGGACACGCAGCCGACGACGACGACCAGTCCGAGGACGGGCCGCCCGTGCGGACCGTAGACCTGCAAGGTGAGCCGGGCGATGGCGATGACGCCCAGGTTGACCATGAGCCCGGAGAACAGCGCCGAGACCGGCCCGGGAGCGGCCGTATGGGCGTCCGGTAGCCACCCGTGGAACGGGACGAGCCCGGCCTTGGTCGCGAATCCGGCGACGAGAAGCCCGAGCGCGACGAGGTCGGCCGTGTGCACACCGCCGGCGAGCGCGTCGTGCGCCTGCCCCATGTTCAGTGCGCCGTGCTGGGCGTAGAGCAGCGAGGTGCCGACGAAGACGGCGAAGCTGGCGATCGTCGTCAGTACCAGGACCTTGAACGCCGCCTCGAGGGCGAGTGGGCGTTCGAGGAAGAACCCGGTGAGGCCGTAGGAGGAGAGCGCGGCCACCTCGAACCACACGAAAAGGTTGAAGAGGTCTCCGGTCAGCGCCGATCCGATCAGCGCGGCGAGGAGCAGTTGGAAGAGGCAGGCGTAACCGCCGAGCTCGCGCCTGCCGAGCCGGCCGAGTTCGGAGAGGGTGTAGAGCAGCAGGATGCCGCCGACCGTCGCGCAGACGAGGGCGAAGGTGAGTCCGAAGGCGTCGGCGCCGAAGGCGATACCGAGCGCCTTGCCGTTCACCGGCGTCCAGTGGCCCATGAAGTGGGTCAGGATGTGGCCGCTGTAGACGGTCGGTGCCAGCAGGAGCAGGACGGCCGTCGTACCGGCCATGGCTAGCACGGAGATGACGAGCGGCAGCGAACGCGACACCCGTGCCGAGAGCGGCGCCGCCACCGCACCGACGATGGGGATGACGACGGTCAGCGGTAACAGGGAGGCGAGCGCGGCGTCGCTCATCCGCGCATCCTGCGCACCTCGTCGGCGTCCAGCGTCCGGTAGTGCTGGGCGATGCGTACCACCACGGACAAGAAGACGGCGCTGACCGCGACGCCGATGACGATTGCGGTCAGGCAGAAGTTCTGCAGCACCGGATCGGCGACGTTGCCGTTCACCAGCTGCGACGGGGATTTGCCGGCCGGCGGATTGAGCAGGACCGGCGCCGTGGACCCGGAGCGGTATCCCATCGAGATCAGGAGCAGGTACGTCGAGGCTTCCATGATGGACAGGCCCATGACCATCTTGATCAGGTTGCGTCGGGTCAGCACGATGTAGAGCCCGATGCTGAGGAGCGCGGCGGCGGCGACGTAGTTCACGACGATCATCGGTCGGTCCCCGCGTCCGGGTCGTCCGACTCGTCCCGCGACCAGTCGTGTCGCATCACCAGCAGCGAGAAGACGGCCAGCACCAGACCGCTGGCGACCTCGATCAGCTCGGCGCCGGAGAAGAGCTGCAGGATGCCGCCGCTGCGGATCGTCTGCTCCGGGGCGAGCGGTACCCAGTTGGCGAAGAACGAGCCCTTCAGGAACAGACCGAGCAGGCCGATCATCACGATGCCGATGGCGCCGAGGAGTTCGACGAGTTCCACACTCGCCGGTCGGGTGACCCGGGCGATCCGCCGGTGACCGAAACCGGCGTAGATCAGCAACACCACGCCGAGCACGACGGCACCGGCGGGGAAGCCGCCCCCGGGCGCGTATCCCCAGGCGGCCAGGTAGAGGCCAGCGACGGCGAGGACGGGCGCCACGATCCGCGCGGCGGTGCGGACCACGACCGTCATCTCCTCCGCCCGCTCGGGGCGGGGGGTTCCCACCGGTGCGACGTCTGGCGTCGGCGGCGAGTCGTCGCGGTCGCGGACTTCCTCGGCCTCCGCGCCCCTCGCCTCCCGCTCGTCGCTGTCGGTGGCCGAACTCTCCCCGGCCTCCTCCTGCCGGCCGATCTGCTCCTCACCGGACCGTTCCGCACGACGCTCTCTCGGCCTGGTCAGCAGGACGACGCTGACCACCGCGGCCAGCAGCAGAAAGGTCTCGCCGAAGGTGTCGAAGCCGCGGGTGCCGTAGACGACCTCGTTCACCGGCTCGGTGATGTGCCACCGGGGGAGCGCGACCTGCATGGCCTCCCGGGCGACCGCCGGCAGCGGGGCGTGATCGTCGGGAAGCTGGGTCAACGCCACGACGAGCAGCCCGAACACCGCGGCGACGATCGCCGCGCCGACCGCTCGCCGGTGGGTGGGCTCGGTCACAGGTCCTCGCGCTCGCCCAGGTCACCGCGATCGTGCACGTCGGTACGCACCTTGCCGATGGCGATGAGGAACAGCGCGGGCAAAGCGATCGCTCCGACGACCACCTCGGCGTGGGCGTCGTCGGGAGCCCCGAGCACCACGAAGAGCAGCGACAGCACGGTGCCCATCGCGGACACGGCCATCACCGCGCTGCTCAGGCTGGGCAGCCGCAGCACGAGGACCGCCGCCGTGAGGATCGCGGCGAGGCAGAGGTAGTCGAGCACCCAGAATCCCGTCACCGCTCGTTCTCCCCTGCCGCGTTACGGCGTTCACGCACCTCGTCCCGCACAGCACCTGACCACTGCGGTATGCCCGCCTTGTACGCCGCCCGGGCGAGCGCGTGTGAGGCCGCCGGGTTGACCACGAGCAACAGCAGAGCCACCAGCAGAGCGCGACCGCCGTACGGGCTGACGGGTCCCTCGGCGACGACGAGCGCGATGAGCACCGGCAGCGCCCCCATGGTGATGGTCTTGGACGAGCACTGGATGCGGGTGTAGAGGTCCGGCATCCGCAGCACGCCGACGGCACCGGACAAGGAGAAGAACAGGCCGACGATGCACAGGGCGATGACGACCGCTTCCCTCACAACAGCCCCCTCTCCAGGAACCGGGCCCAGATCAGCGTGCCGAGGTAGCTGAACGCGGCGAGCCAGATGGCGACGTCAAGATCGATCGACCGGTCGGCGAACGCCGAATAGAACAAGAGCGACAGGGTGGCCTGGGTCGACAAGGTGTTGAGCGCGACGACCCGGTCGCACACCGACGGACCCCGCGCGAGACGTACCAGCAGCAGTCCGCCGATGACGATCTCGGCGATGGCGACCGCGATGTAGACGTCAGTCATGTCGATCCTCGATCCGCTCGAGCAGTCGTTCCACGGGGCCGTTGATGGCGTCGTACGCCGCCGACGGCTCCTCCTCCGGGACGGCGACGGCGTGGTAGAGGAGCTCGCCGCGTCGCCGGTCCAGGTCGACAACCTGGTTGTCGACGATCAGCGAGCTGATGATCCCGACCCCGGTGAGACCGGCGTCCGATCTCTCCCGCGTCGGCGTGATCACCATCCCGCTGGCGAGCGGCCGGCCGGGATGCCAGATGCGATAGGCCAGCCGGCAGTTGGCGACCACGATCCGGCCCGACGCCGCGACCAGCAGCCACAGCTCGCCCGGCAGCCGCCGCGGGTGGAGCAGGCTCCAGGGCGCCACCACCGCGCCGGTCCGGGCGAGGGAGACGGCCACGAGCGCGGCGAGCGCGGCGCCGAACGCCAACTGCTC
>DASXJE010000250.1 GCA_036497565.1 Mycobacteriales bacterium | reverse complement strand
CAGTTCGGTCACGGTCCGCCCCTCCTGTAGCCCTGCCCAATCTACCGTATGGTTGGTTTATGACCAGTCTTCGAGCAGGACGTGTGCAGGGCCTGGTGGCCGTGGTGACCGGGGCGGCGCGTGGCCAGGGCCGTGCCCATGCCGTGCGGCTGGCCGAGGAGGGAGCCGACCTAGTCCTGCTCGACGCCTGCGCGGCCGTCACCGAGCTTGGCTATCCGCCGGCCACCGACGGCGACCTGGACGAGACAGTCGCGCTGGCCGAGAAGGCCGGGGCACGGACGGTGGCGGGCCGGGCCGACGTCCGGGTACTCGATGAGATTCGGTCCGTCGTCGCGGACGGCGTGCGGGAGTTCGGCCGGATCGACATCGTGGTAGCGAACGCCGGCATCAGCGCGTGGGGTCGGCTGTGGGAGATCACGGCCGAGCAGTGGCAGTCCGTCCTGGACACCAACCTCACCGGCGTCTGGCACACCCTCAAGGCCACAGTGCCGACGATGATCGACGGCGGCCGCGGCGGGTCGATCATCACAATCAGCTCGGTCGCCGGGATCAAGTCGCTCCCCGGCCAGGCACACTACAGCGCCGCCAAACACGGCGTCGTCGGGCTGACCGGCACCGCCGCTCTCGAACTCGCTCCGTACGGGATCCGGGCCAACTCCGTGCATCCCTGGGCCGTCGACACGGCGATGGCCACCGACTCCACGCTCACGGCACTGCTTCACGAGCACGCGCACTACCTCGCGTCGTTCGGACAGGTGCTGGGCACGCCGAAGCTCGCCACGCCACGTGACATAGCCGATGCCGTGCTCTGGCTCGCCTCTGACGAGTCCCGCACCGTCACCGGTGTCGCGCTGCCCGTGGACCTCGGCGCCACATCGGTCTGACCGCGGCCTGGCTCGCGGTCAGACCTGTTCGAGATGCTCGCGCAGGTGACCGACGAGCTGCTCGAAGGCCTGCGGAGCCCGACGGAACACGCCCGGGAACGTCGCGAAACCGTGCGCCGTGCCGTCGAGGCACGTGTGGCTGACCGGGACCCCGGCGTCGACGAGGCGGGCGGCGTAGCGGGCGCCGTCGTCGCGCAGCGGGTCGAACTGTGCTGTCTGGATCAACGCGGGCGGCAGGCCGGACAGGTCGTCGGCCAGCAGGGGTGAGGCGAGCGGATCCTCCGGGTCACCTCGCGGCCCTAGGTAGTGGTCGCGGTAGGCGCGCATGTGGGAACGCGTGAGGACGGGGGCGTGGGCGTTCTCCGCCATCGACGGGGATCCGAGGGTCAGGTCGAGGGCGGGGTAGAGCAACTCCTGTGCGCCGATCCGTGGGCCGTTCCCGCGTGCGAGGAGGGCGACCCCGGCGGCCAGGTTGCCTCCTGCGGAGTCACCCATGACGGCCAGCCTGCTCGCGTCGGCTCCGAACTCGTCGGCGTTCGCGTGGGCCCACACCGTGGCGTCGTAGGCGTCGTGGAGAGCCGTCGGGAACCGGTGCTCCGGCGCGAGCCGGTAGTCCACCGACGCCACGACGGCCGGCAGGGCCGCCGCCAGCCGAGAGCACACGCTCTCGGCCATCGCCAGGCTGCCGAGCACCCAACCGCCACCGTGGAAGTTCACCACCAGTGGGAGCATGCCGGACGCGGACGACCGGTAGACGCGGACGCCGATGCGGTCCCCGTCCCGGACGGTGACCTGCCGCTGCTCCATGCGGACACCGCTCCCCAGGCCGCCGACCACCAGGTCGAGGCCCGGCCCGTGAGGGATCGGCAGCGCCCGCGACAGCGCGATCTGCCGCCGTGACATCGTGTCCGGCGAGGTCAGGCCCGACATGCCCAGCAGCCGGCCGAAGAGCCGGATCCGCAGGTCCGGCGTCGTCGCGCTCACTGCGCGGTCGGGACGGAGCGGTCGACGACATCGTTGAGATGCGGCACGGCGGCCACGGGTGCGTCCACCTCGAAGTGGTCGAGATCCGGCTCGCCCAACAGGGCACGGTGCTGGGCGGGTGTACCGGGGAAGGTGTTGGGCCTGCCGTGCTTGTCGAGGTACCAGCTCGCGCAGCCCGACATCCAGATCGTGCTCGGCATCGCCGCGGCGAGGTCGGCGTTGTACGTGGCCGTGGGCTCTGGTCTGGGCACCATCGACCGCACGCTCCCCCGAGCCAGCAGCTCCATGCACCGCATGACGTAGTCGGCCTGCGCCTCCGCGATCGAGATGACCGAGAAGTTGCCGAACGGGCTGTGCGGTCCGACGAGCATGAAGAAGTTGGGGAAACCGGGCAGGGCGACGCTGCGATAGGCGTACGGGTCGTCGGCCCAGGCCTCGTCGAGCGTGAGTCCGTCAACCCCGGTGAGGGCGAGCGGCCGCATGAACGCCTGGGCGTCGAACCCGGTGGCGAGTACCAGCGCGTCGAGCCTGTGGGTGATGCCGTCGACCGTCACCACCCCTTCCGGCACAATCCGCTCGATCGCATCGGTCACTAGGTCGACGTTCGGACGCTGTATCGCGCGGTAGAAGCCCAGGCCCATGACGATCCGCTTGCACATGGGTTTGAAGTCCGGCGTCAACTTCCTGCGCAGTTCAGGATCCTTGACCCGGGCCAAGTGCCACCGACACAACGCCGACATCACGGTGCGTTGCCAGCCCGGGTGGACGGTGGCCTCAGCGAAGGTCAGCTCGAACACCCACCTGTACAGGCGGTAGGCCAGGCGGCTGATCCGGTCCGACCGGCCGATCACCCGCCGTCCGAAGGCGGAGTAGCGCCAGTTCGGGACCGGGAGGATCCACTGCGGGGTGCGCAGGAACACGGCCAGGCGGCGCGCCTCCGGAGCGAGCGCGTTGACGATCTGGACGCCGGTCGAACCGTTGCCGATCACGCCGACGCGCGTGTCGGCGAGATCGACGGTGTGGTCCCAGAGCGCGGAGTGCAGCGCAGGCCCGGTGAAGTCGGCGAGGCCCTCGATGTCGGGGAGCTTGGGGGTGTGCAGGATGCCGGTGGCGGTGACGAGGATATCGAACAGCCCCTGATCGCCGGACTGAGATGTCACGGCCCAACGGCTGCCGTCCCACGTTGCCGACGTCACCGCGTCGCCGAAGCGGATGTGCTCACGCAGGCCGTAGCGCTCCGCGACCGCGTCGAAGTAGGCCCAGATCTCACGGCCTCCGGGGAAGAACTGGCTCCAACCGGGGTTGGGTTCCGACGCGTAGGTGTAGAAGCGCGATGGGACGTCGCACGCGAGTCCGGGGTAGCTGTTGTGGTGCCACGTCCCGCCGAGATCGGTGGCCTTCTCGAAAATGGTGAAGTCGGCGTAGCCCGCCTTCACCAGTCGCATTCCGAGACCGAGGCCGGACATGCCGGCGCCGACGATCGCCACCCGCAATGGACGGGACATGGGCGCACTCTCCCTTGAGCTCTGGTGATGACGACGGACCGCACCGGGGGCGCCCCCGGGAGCGGGAGATCGGGTCAGTTGTAGATGATCACGCCACGGATGTTGCGGCCCTCGTCCATGTCGGTGAAGCCCTGGTTGATCTCCTCCAGGGCGTAGGTGCGGGTGACGAGCTCGTCGAGGAACAGCTCTCCGCTGCGGTAGAGGTTGAGCAGCTTCGGTACGTCGACCCGCGCGTTGCAGCTGCCGTAGAGCGAACCCTGGAGTCGCTTGCCCGACATCACGAACTCGAGCAGGTTGAGGTCGATCTGGCCCTGCAGGGCGGGCGCTGCCGAGGTGACGACAAGCGTGCCGCCCTTGCGGGTCAGGAACCCGCACGGGCCGACCAGCTCGCCCAGGCCGACGCTGGCGGTGAGGATCACCCGATCGGCCATCACCCCGAGGGTCAACCCTCGGACGAGCTCCATCGCCTCCTCGAAGCCCGCGACGGAGTGGGTGGCGCCCAGCTGCCCGGCCTTCTCCCGCTTGAACGCCACGGGGTCCACCGCGACGATGTTCGCCGCTCCGGCCATCCGGGCGCCCTGCACCGCGTTGATCCCAACCCCGCCGGTGCCGACGACCACGACCGTGTCGCCCACCTGAGTTCCTGCCGCGTAGACGGCGGACCCCCACCCGGTGGGCACGCCGCATCCGATCAGCGCGGCCTTGTCGAGGGGAATGTCCTTGTCAATCTTGATGACCGCGGAGATCGGTGCGACCACGTAGGGCGAGAAGGTACCCAGGAAGGACATCGCCCCGACGGGCTTGCCCTTCGCGCGGATCCGGTTGGTGCCGTCCGGTGACTTGCCGCCGAGCACGCCGGCCCCGATGTCGCAGAGGCTGGCCATGCCCGACGCGCACCAGCGGCACCTGCCGCACGACGGGAGGAAGGTGGTGACCACGTGGTCCCCGACCTCGAGCCCGTGCACCTGTGATCCGATCTCCTGGATGACGCCGGAGCCCTCGTGCCCGCCGAGCACCGGCGCCCACGGAAGCGGGATGTCACCCGTGTCGAGATGGGCGTCGGAGTGGCACAGACCTGATGCCGCCAGCTTGATGAGCACCTCGTCCGCCTTGGGCGGGTCGAGCTCGATCTCCTCGACGCTCCAGCCGGACCTGGTGCCGGGCTCCCAGAGAAGAGCACCTTTGGTCTTCACGCCATCACTCCGTTCGTCCGAACTGCACGGTCGCTCTGTGGGCAGGCGCTGTTGATCATCCGAACTGCACCATCTTGGTTTCGAGGTAGCCCGCGATGCCCTCGGGACCGCCCTCGCGGCCCAGGCCGGACTGCTTGAACCCGCCGAAGGGCTGCGTCACGCACATCGACGCGTTGTTGACGAAGATCTGCCCGGTGCGCACCTCGTTCACCACGCGGTCGGCGACGTCAGGGTCGTTGGTGTAGACCGCACCGGACAGGCCGTAGGGCGAGTCGTTGGCGATCGCGATCGCATCATCGAGCCCGTCGTAGGGGATCAGCACGATGACCGGGCCGAAGATCTCCTCCTGGGCGATCCGCGTGCTGTTGTCGACGCCGGTGAACAGCGTCGGCTCGATGTACCAGCCGCGGTCCAGCCCCGCCGGTCGACCTCCGCCGACCGCCACCGTGGCGCCCTCTTCACGGCCGAGCGCGATGTAGCCCTCGACGCGGTCGCGCTGGCGTTCCGCGGCGAGCGGGCCGAGCATCGTGGTCGGGTCGAAGGGATCCCCGACGCTGATGCCACCCAAGCCCGCGGCCATCGCGCCCGCGAACTCGTCGTGGCGCGAGCGGGGCACGAGCACCCGGGTGATCGCCGCGCAGACCTGACCGCTGTTGCCGACCCCGGCGCCCAGCAAGGTCGGGAGCACGTCCGCCAGTCCGGCGTCCTCGGCGATGATCGCAGCCGACTTGCCACCCAGCTCCAGGGTGATCCGAGCGATCCGCTCGCCACAGAGGCTCGCGATCCGCTTCCCGGCCGCCGTGCTCCCGGTGAAGGCGATCTTGTCAACGTGCGGATGCGTGACGAGGTGCTCGCCGACCTCACGACCACCGGGCAGGATGCTGACGACACCCTCCGGGACACCGGCCGCCTCGACGCACTCGGCCAGCATGTAGCTGGTGAGCGGGCCCTCGGGCGCCGGCTTCATCACGATCGTGCACCCTGACGCGAGCGCGGGGCCCAGCTTGAACGCCGCGGCTGCCACTGGGCCGTTCCAGGGGATGATCGCGCCGACAACGCCGACCGGCTCACGCAGGATGCGGACGCGGGCTCCGTTGGCGGTCCGTTCCTCGGAGAACGCGATGTGCTCGTGCATGCTCGCGAACTGGCGAAGCATGTCCACGGCCTTGCCGTGGAAGTTCTCCCCTACCGGGATCGGTGCACCGATCTCGGCGGCGAAGACGTGGGAAAACTCGGGGATACGCTTCTCGATCTCGTCAGCGATGCGACCGAGTACAGCGCCGCGCTCGGCGGGCGACGTCCGTCGCCACGTGCCCTCGAAGGCACGGCGAGCCGCCGCGATCGCGGCATCGATGTCGTCGTTCGTCGGCTCGGGAACCTGCGCGATGACCTCCTCGGTGCTGGGGGAGATCACGTCGATCCGGCCGCCGCCCCGCGGGTCGGTCCACTGCCCGCCGATGAAGAACTGCGAGAAGCTGCGGATCGTCGGGGCAACCGGGGTCGTCGTCATCGGTGTTCGCTCCTTTGCGCGATCGGCCCCTACGCCAGGGCAGCGTCCCTCATGACGCCATACCGACCGTAGGAGACGCGGGTCACCAGGAGCTTGGACGTCCGTGCCCGGGCTCTTGTCCGAGCGGGCACAGTTCCCTCAGCCGACGTCTGCCCACTGTCGGCGAGCATCGCTGGGCGTGAGCGCGAACTCGGCCCGGAACAGCCGCGAGAGGTGCGCCTGATCTGGGATACCCCACCGCGCCCCGACCGCCGCGATGGTGTGTCGCTGGTACAGGGGATCGCCGAGGTCCTGACGGATACGGCGGAGTCGCTGGCTACGGATGTAGCCCGAGACGCTCACCCCCGATGCCTCGAACAGCCGATGGAGGTAACGCACGGAGATCCCGTTGGCGCTCGCGATGACCGCGGGCCCGAGGTTCTCGTCCGCGAGATGCCGCGCGATCCAGCCGAGCACCGACACGCGCAACGCTGCGCTGGGCAAGGCGACCGTCGGCGCCTCGGCCAGCGCCAGGCCCAGCAGGTCCAACAGGATGGAGGTGCACCGAGCGGCCGCGAGCGGCGAGCATTCGTGGAGCCGTTCGCGAAAGTCGTCCAGGTAGGACAGGAACAGCGCTCCCGGGCCGCGCGCCGTATCGATCGGACGCTCCTGAAGGGCAGCCACCGTGTCCCTGGTGAGCGGTAGCCGCTCGCGCGGCACCATGAGCACATCGGCGCAGAAGTCCGCGCGCTCGACAACCGCGTACGGCTCGGAGGTGTCGTAGACCGTCATGCCTCCCGGCGGCAGCAGCGCCCGGCGGTCGCGTTGCTGCACGCCTGCTTCTCCGACACGCTGCACCAGAACCTTGATCATGCAGGCCGGGGTGCTCCGGCAGCCGGCCGCGGTGCGGCTGACCGTCTGCGCCACGGACTCGACACGCATCACCGCGATGTCGTCGGCCAGCTGAGCGGATATCTCGCCGCTGAACACCGCCTCATGCTTGAGGGTCGGCTCCAGCGGTACGAACGTGTTGCTGATCAGGTCGCGCCACTGTTCGACGTCGGTGGCCAGGGCCCGATGCTCGGCCATGCTCACACCGTGGCCGGGCTGGACCGCTCGACATCGTGATCGACGCGACGTTCCGGCTGGAGCTCGGCGACCAGCCGGTCCCGGAGCCGGAACTTCTGAATCTTGGTTGCCGACATCGGCCAGTCCGAGGTGAACCTGACGTAGCGGGGGACCTTGTACTTGGCCAGCCCGGTGCGGCAGTAGGTGATCACATCGTCCTCCGAGAGCTCCGCCCCCGGCCGCAGTTCGACGAACGCGCCCGGCACCTCGTCGTAGACCGGATCCGGGACCCCGACGACGGAGGCCATCTGGATGTCCGGGTGCCGCACCAGGAACGACTCGACCTCCAGGCAACCGACGTTCTCACCGCCCACCTTGAGCATGTCCTTGGTGCGTCCGCGGAAGGTGAGGTAGCCGTTGACGTCGATCGCGGCGAGGTCGCCGGTGAAGAACCAACCGTTGGCGTCGACGCTCTCGGCTGTCTTCGCGGGGTCGTTGTGATAGCCGAGGAACAGGTTGAACCCGCGCATGTACAGCACACCGGGCTCGCCGGCGGGCATCTCGTCGCCGGTGAGCGGGTCACGGACCTGGGCCTCGACGCCGGTGAACGGTTTGCCGCTGGTGAGACGCTCCTCGAGCGGGTCGTTCAGCCGCCCCATGACGGCGATGCCGCCGGTCTCGGTCGAGCCGTAGCAGCTCACGTGCTTGGTGTGGGGCAACTTGTCCTGGTAGGTGCGCAGCAGCTCGGGTGGGCCGACCGTGAGCATGCCGCGGACTCTCGCGAACGTGTCCGGCCCGTAGTGCGGGTGGCTCAGCATTGGGCCGGTGAGGGTCGGGTAGGCGGGGAACAGGAGGGTCGCGCGCTCACGCTCGATGAGCCGCAGCGCAGCCCCCGGCTTGAAATGCGTCATCGAGATGTAGGCGGCTGCCGCGTTCAGAACGCCGATCATCGGAGCTTGCGCGCTGACGTGGAACATCGGCAGCGGGTTCCACATCCGATCGTCGACGCCGATGACAAAGGCCTCCTCGCCGACGGCCGTACCGAGCCGAACCACCGACTCGTGGGTCAGCGGGCAACCCTTGGGCTCGGCCGTCGTGCCTGATGTGTACATCATGATGTAGGGGGTATCGGGGGTGACGGCCGCGGCGGCGGCTCGGACGTCCGCGGGATCGATTTCCTGCCCGAGCGCGCGGAAGTCGGACGAGGTGAGGAAACCGGTGGCCTTTCGGGTGCCGAGCACCACGGCGCGGAGGAGCGCGGGCGCGGAGGAGATGGCCGGTGTGGTTCCGCGGCTTCCCGTCGCCAACTCGGGGAAGGCCTGGTGGAGCCGTCCGATGTAGTTCACGTGTTCGTCGACCACATCGGTCGTGAAGATGACCTTCATCGCGGAGTCCTGCACGACGTGCGCGATCTCCCGGGGCGCCAACCGCGCGTTGATCGGTACGAACAGCGCGCCGACCATCGCCGTGCCGAGCATCGCATGGACGAACTCGAGGCAGTTCGGCATGAGAGTGCCGACCGAGTCGCCCGGACCGACACCTGAGGCCGTCAGCGAGCGCGCCACCGCGACGGCTGATTCCTCCAGCTGCCGGTAGGACTGGCGCACATCGGGAAAGACAAAGCTGTCGTTGTCCGGATGACGTCGAGCAGCACGCGCGACGAGTCCGGGAACCGTCAGAACAGTGTCGGCCATGACACACTTCCTGGTTGAGAGAACAAACGATCGTTTGGCTAGTGCGGCAAGGCGTCCGAACGGGGTGCCACCCGGGGCCGCGGCCGGGCCGGTCTCGTCGCTGTTCAGCCGGCGGCAGCCACCTGCAGGACGACATCCGCGTCGCCGGCGAGCACAACCGCCCCGCCGTCGACTTCCAGCGTGATCTCACACCGGACCTGCTCGGCGTCACCGATCCGCTCGCGCGCCACCACTCGGCCACGGGCGCGCACGCTCTGACCGGCGACCACGCTCCCGCGCAGCTGCACCTGAAGCCGGCTGATCCGGCCGTCGGGGAACGCCGCCCGGAGCATGTTGGCGAGCATTGCCATGTTCGACGGGCCCTGATTGACCGGCCGCCGCGCCACTCCCAGCCGCGGTGCGACGGCCGGATCAAAGTGCAGCGGGTTGGGATCGGCCAGCAACAGCGCCAGCACCTTCATCTTCTCCGCGTCGACCTCGGCAAGCGTCCAGTCGGGAAGAGCTTCGTGCCCGGTGGTGGTCATCCGGTTCCCTCGTCCCGCCGGGGCAGCGCGTAGACGTTGGTCACGACGGCGACCACGGCCCCCTCCCCCGGCTCGACCACCTCGAACCGGGCAGTGAGCAGGTCGAACGCCCCGAGGGTGCGACCCGACTTGCGTACCACCGATGTCACGACCCCCCGCACGTCGTACTGGACGTCGACCCGGAACTCGCCAGGGAACTCCAGCGTGGACTCCGTCAGCATCGGACCGTCGGACATCTCGGTGCCCCACATCCGGAACAGCTCCGCGACCGAGACGCCGATCCCGCGCTGCGCCGCGACGAACGCCATGATCGGATGCGGTGTGTCCTCAGGCGTCGAGTACAGCGCGTCATGCCCCAGCCAGTTCTCGAACCCGGCGAGTGTGTATCTGCCCCCGGGAAGCGGCTGATCGACGAGATGCTGGAGCGGGTGGACGTGCTGGGTGACGCCCGCGGTCACGAGAACGACCGCGGCAGCCCGAGTCCCTCGGCGATGCCGTTGCGGGCCATCTCGTTCGTAACTGGTCCGATCCGGAACAGCCGCACGTCCCGCCAGTAGCGCTGCATGTCGGTCTCGGCCGAGTAGCCCATGCCACCCAGGATCTGCAGCCCGAGATCAGCCGCCTGCCCACCCAGTTCCGACGCCACGACCTTCGCCATGTTGGCTTCCTGGCCGCACGGGCGCCCCAGGCTCTGCAGCCACGCAGCCCTGTTCACCATCAGCTCGGCCTGGTCACGCCACATCGCGATGTTGGCGATGTGGTGCTGCAGCGACTGGAAGCGACTGATCGGGCCCCCGAACGCCTCACGCTCCTGAACGAAGCGCAGAGCGTCCTCCAGCACGCCGTCCATGATCCCGACACAGAACGACGAGAGCATGATCCGCTCGTTGTTGAGGGTCGGCAGCAGCATGTACCAGGCCCGGTTCTCCTTCCCGAGGAGGTTCTCCTCGGGAATGAAGACATTGTCGAGGTAGACGTCGCACGAGCCGAGCGAGCGCATCCCGACCTTGGGGATCTCGTGGATGGTCACCCCCTCACTCTTGGCGGGAAGGATGAACAGGGAAACGCCCTGGTGGCGCTTCTCGGTGTACTCGTCGGTGCGGGCGAGCAGCAGAATGTAGTCCGCGACGTGCGACATCGAGCTCCACGTCTTCTGGCCGTTCACCAACCAGCCGCCCTCGACCTTCTTCGCCTTGGTGCGCATGCCGCCGAGCAGGTCGGTGCCGCCACCGGGCTCGGTGAACCCGATCGCCCACTTCTCGCGTCCCTCGGCGATGGCGGTGAGGTGCCTCCGCTTCTGCTCCTCGGTGCCGTAGAGGCCCACCGACTTGCCGCCGGCGAACGAGGTGATCCCCCAGACCCAAGTCAGACCGGCGAGGGACCGCGCGAGGCCCCGAGCCAGGACCATCTGGGTCATGATGTCGCCACCCTGACCGCCGTACTCCTCAGGAATGCCGATGCCGTGGAACCCGGCCTCGGTCATCTTGTCCCAGAGCGCGTGCGGAAAGTTGCGCTCGTCCTTCTCCAGCTCGCGCGCCCACGACTTGGGCGCCTCGCGGTCGACCCAGTCGTGCACGGTCTTGCCGAAGAGCTGCTGCTGCTCGTCGAGATCGAAGTCCACCGATAGTCCTCACATCCGCGTATCCGGAACCTGCGGGTAGAACAACTATACCTGCCCAGACAATCGTTTGGTAGGGCAACCTGGACACGCTGTCCCCCACGGCACCTCGGACATCAGAGGATCCGGGATTTAGGGCGCGTCGACGAGAAGGCCGGAGGTGAGCATCTCCGCGAACCGGTCGGCGATCTCAGACGCCGATCTGCCGCCGTCCTCCCGATACCACCGGTAGACCCAGTTCGTGGCACCGAGCACGGCCAACGCCGCCAGGTGGGGGTCGATGTCCGACTTCACGGCTCCCACCCGCTGTGCGTCGGAGATCAGATCCGAGACGACGCTCTGGTACTCGTGGACCGGCAGGGTGGTACGACGCTCCGGCGAGAGCTGTTCGAACTCGTGCAGCAACACAGTGGTGCCGACCAGGTTCTCGATCAGATAGAGGACATGTCCACGGATGATCGCGCGCAGCCGTGCGGCCGGATCGAGATCCGCTGCCGCCAGCGTCCGCAGATTGTCGAGCCCGCCCGTGAAGACAGCCTGGATCACCTCGTAGAGCAGGTCGTCCTTGCTCCGGATGTAGTGGTACAGGCTGCCCTTCAGCACGCCGAACTGATCGGCGATGTCCTGGAGGGTCGTGGACTGGTAACCCCGTTCGGCGAAGGTTGCACCGGCGATCTCCAGAAGCTCGTTCCAACGACCGTCGTCCTGCCGCACAGGGGTGCCCGGGTACCGGGCAGCGCGCTGCGGCCTCGTCCTGTTCGCCACGGCCGAAACCTACAGCGTAGGAACGGCAGCGCCGGTCGAGAGGTGCCCACCCACTAGTCGTCCACTAGTCGGACGCTGCGTGCAGCGCACGCACCGGGCACGCGGCGATGCCACGCAGTGCTGATTCCTCCTCGCCGACAGGAACGTCGGACGCCACGCCGACAGCGCTGAATCCATCGTCGTCGAGTGGAAAGATGTCGAAATCGATGATCGAGCACTGGCCGTGCCCCTCGCAGACCGTACGGTCGACACCGATCTTCACCCGACACCTGCCCCGTGCCTGACAGGCAGCGAGACGAGAGACCTGGAGGCGAGGCTGGAGTTCCAGCGCACCTCATCTGTGGCGAGCGCCAGATCCGGGAGGCGCTCCAGGATGCGAGTGAGCACCACACGCATCTCCAGGCGTGCGAGCTGCGCGCCGATGCAGGCGTGAATCCCCTTACCGAAGGCGATGTGCGGGTTGGGGCTGCGCGTGATGTCGACGCGATCCGGATCGACGAACTTCTCCGGGTCCCGGTTCGCGGCCGCGGTGAACAGGTAAACACGCTCCCCCGCCCTGACCTGCTTCCCACCCAGCTCATGATCCTCCAGCACCCAGCGCACAAGCACCTTGATCGGGCCCTCGACCCGCAGGAGCTCCTCCACCGCTGTGGCGATCAGCTCCGGATCCTTCCGCAGCACACGGAGCTGGTCGGGATTCGCTAGCAGGGTCAGCACGCCGTTCGCCACGGAATTGGTCGTGGTCTCGTGCCCGGCGAATAGGAGGAGGGCGCACATCCCAACGAGCTCGTCGTCGGTGAGATGACCACCTTGCCCGTCGCCGGCAAGCAGCGCACTGAGCATGTCGTCGGACGGCGCGGCACGGCGCGTCTCGGCGAGTTCACCGAAGTAGGCGAACATCTTCCGCAGCCCGGCGAGCGCCCGCTCGTGGCGGTCCTCGCGGGCGTCGCCACCCGCCCCGAACGCGACCAGGGCCAACTCGTCGGACCAGTGCCGGAAGCGATCACGATCAGCAGGTGGCGCCCCCAACATCTCGGCGATGATCGTCGCAGGTAGCGGGTACGCGACATGCTCGATGAGATCGGAGTGCCCACCTGCGACGAAGTCGTCGAGGAAGCCATCGGTCAGCACGGCGATCTGGTCGCCGAGGGCCGCGATGCGTTGTCCCTTGAAGGCTCCGGCGGCCAGCTTGCGCAGGCGCGTATGTGCCGGCATGTCGCTCAGGACCATCCACTCACTCATCAGAGCCAGGACCTGATCCGACGCGCCGTGCTGACCCGCCGTCCGACCGGCCAGCATCGGTCGGATCCGATCCGAGGACAACTTCCGGTTCTGGAAAGCGGCAGCGACGTCGGCGTAGCGGGTGACCAGCCACGCCCGGTGGGGCTCGCTCCAATGCACCGGGTCGCCTTCGCGCAGGTCGGCCAGCACCGGGTACGGGTCGTCCGTCGCCTCGACGGACAACAGGTCGTCACGCAGTTTGATGACGCTCACGACATCACCTCCGGGGAAAGCCTACCCACCGTTTGGTCGGGCGCCTAGAGTGGGTTCACCCGGACAAGGAGAGATGGCGTGCATATCGACCACTCGGTAGCAGTGATCACCGGCGGAGCTTCCGTCTCGGCGCGGGTACTGACCGTCTGCCCGGGCAACATGGACATCGGCATGCTCGCGGGCGTCGACGAGAAGCGTCGCGCCACGCTGATGGACCTGCACGTGTCCCCCAAGCGGTTGGGCATGCCAGAGGACTTCGCTCGACTGGTGTCGAGCTTCATGGAGAACACCTTGCTCAACGGTGACGTGGTCCGGCTCGATGCCGCCACGAGGCTGTGAGCAACATGACGATGCGCCGCTCGCTCTACACGCCCGACCACGAGGCCTTCCGGGCCAGCTTCCGACAGTTCCTGGATCGTGAGGCGGTCCCGCACACCCAGAGATGGGAGGACACGGGACTGGTCGACCGCTCGTTCTTCGAGGCGGCGGGTCGCAACGGTTTCCTCGGCTTCGAGGCCCCCGAGGAGTTCGGCGGCCTGGCCATCGAAGACTTCCGCTACAACGCGATCATGTCTGAGGAAGTGGTGGCCTCCGGTACGGCCGGCGACGGGTTCACCCTGGGCAACGACATCCTCGCCCCCTACCTGATCAACCTGACCACTCCGGAGCAGCGGAAGCGGTGGTTGCCGGGGTTCACAGCGGGCACGACGATCCCAGCTATCGCGATGACTGAGCCGACCACGGGTTCCGACCTCGCGGCTGTCCGCACTACCGCGCGGCGCGAGGGCGACCAGTACGTCGTCGACGGCGCCAAGACCTTCATCACCAACGGCGTCCAGGCCGATCTCGTGCTCGTCCTGGCACGCACCGGCGAACGCGACGGCCGCGGCCTGAGTCTCATCGCTGTCGAAGGCGGAACGCCCGGTTTCAGCAAGGGCAACGGCCTGCACAAGATCGGACGCAAGGCCCAGGACACCGCCGAGCTGTTCTTCGATCACTGCCGGGTACCGGTGGACAACCTCATCGGCGAGCCCGGCTGCGGCATGCGCACGGTCCTGACCAACCTCCCCCGTGAGCGGCTGTCGATGGCCGTCATCGCCGTCGCCTCGGCCGAGCGCGCCCTCGCGCTGGCCGTTTCGCACTGCCGCGATCGCACCAGCTTCGGCGTGCCACTCGGGTCGCACCAGGCTCTCCGGTTCGAGCTGGCCGAGATGCACACCGAGCTCGGTGTCGCGCGCGTCTTCGTCGACCGCTGCGTGCAGGGACTGCTCGACGGTGAGCTCACCGCGGAGGATGCAGCCGGCGCGAAGTTCTGGACGACCGACCTGCAGTGCTCGGTGATCGACCGCTGCCTTCAACTGTTCGGCGGCTACGGCTATATGGAGGAGTACCCGATCGCCCGGATGTGGCGCGACGCCCGCGTCCAGCGAATCTACGGCGGCACCAACGAGATCATGAAAGAGATCGTCGGCCGCGCGGTCGTCGCCGCTCGTGTGTCAGAAAGGTGAGTTCGTGGAACTGATCGAGGGGCTGCACCCGCTGGCGGCCGTTCTACGCCGCTACTCCTACGCCTACACCGCGGCGCACGACTTCCGGGTCTGCTCGGAGATCATGGTCGACGACTACGTCCTGAGGATGGGCGAACATGAGATCCGTGGTCGCGAGGCCGAGTACATCCCGGCCACAACGAAGCAGTACCGCCAGTACCCAGGACTCGGGTTCACCGTGCACGAGCTGGTGCTAGGCGAGGACCGTGCGGCCCTGCACTTCACCGAGCACGGCCGCTCGGCCGTGTACGGCGGCGGCGCTGCGTGGAGCGGCGTCAGCATGTACCGGTGGGACGGCAGGCGCCTCATCGAGTGCCGGGTGGAACAGGACTACTACGGCAGACGCACCCAGCAGCGCACCGGGCGGGCGAACCCGATTCTGAGCCCCGGCCTGGACCCGTGGACAGCGGACCCGGCCGACAACGACCCCGGCGCCGAGAGCGTCGTCCGGACGTGGTTGGCGACCGGGGGGCTGGGCGACGCCCCGATCGGGAGCCTCGACGACGAGCACGCCGCGCCTGCCCGTCGGATGCTGCTGAGCCAGCCCCGGACGACCGTGCTCGACCTGTTCAGCGCGGGCGACCGGGTAGCGTTCCACGTACTGCTGCATGGCACCTACGCCGGAGGGCTCGACCACCTCGACGGCTATCGCCATCAGCCCGCGTCCCTCTACGTGACCGGCCTGGCAACCGTTCGCGACGGTCAGGTCACCGACATTCGCGCCATCACCGACCGACTCGCTGCCGAACGCCGCCTCGACGGACAGCGGGGCCGGAATTGACCCGACCCCGCCCCGGTTCTCGGACACTCCCGGTCAGGGAACGACGACGACCTTCCCGAAGGCGTTGCCCGAGTCGAGGCGCGCCACCGCGGCCGGAGCCTCCTCCAGGCTGTGCACCGAGTCGATGTGCGGGCGCAGCCCCCGGGCGTCGCACAGAGCTACCAGGGCGGCGAGCTCACCCACTCGCCCCATCGCCGAGCCGCAGATCGTGATCTGCTGCAGGAACACCCGGAACAGGTCGGTCTTGACCATTGCGCCCGCCGTGGCTCCGGCCACGACGACGACCCCGCCGGGGCGTACCGACTTGAGCGAGTGGTCCCACGTGGCCGCGCCCACCGTGTCGATCACCGCGTCGACCCGGCTGGGAAGCCGCTCCCCGGTCGGGAACACACCGTCCGCGCCGAGTGCGCGCACCTTCTCCAGCTTCTCCGGGCTGCGGCCCGTGACCCAGACCCGGAGGCCGGCGCTCAGCGCGACGGTCACAGCAGCGGTCGCGACGCCACCACCAGCGCCCTGCACGAGCACGGTCTGCCCCGGCCGCACACCCGCGCGACCGAACAGCATCCGATACGCGGTCAACCATGCGGTCGGCAGGCACGCGGCCTCCTCGAACGTCAACGATGCCGGCTTGTCGACGAGGTTGCGCGCCGGGACCGCGACCATAGTCGCCAGCCCGCCCTGAAGAGCGTCCGCCAGCATGCCGCGCCGCGGGTCGAGCAGCTCGTCACCCCCACCACGCGCCGGGTCCGCGACGAGCGAGTGCACGATGACTTCGCGGCCGTCCGCGGTCACGCCTGCGACGTCGGATCCGAGAACGAAGGGCAGCCGATCCTCCTCGAGCCCCACACCCCGCAGCGACCACAGGTCATGGTGGTTGAGCGACGCGGCCCGGACCGTCACGAGTACCTGATCTGGCCTGAGCTCCGGCTCGGGCAGGTCGATGACCTGCACGGCCCCTGCCGGATGGTCCGGGGAGATCTTGGAAGCTACTGCTGCGCGCATGGCGGGTGACGTCCTTCCGAACATGGACCGGCGATGGGCTGGAACCTCCAGAGCCTAACCGACCAACCTTACGTTTGGTTGCCTCGACTCCAGGGTCGCCCCGAGCCGTTCAGAGGAGGTCTCTCCGCGCGCAAGACCTTTCTCGATCGCGGTCACGACGAGCTCCGGGGAAACCTCAATCCATCGCGCCCGCTTCGCGCTCCTCAGCCCACACTGGCGTCGTTGATGCGCCGGAGCTCAGTCCGATCTTCACCGCGCCGAGGTGGCCGAGGGAGCCGGCTCACCGATGAGCTCGGCCCGCAGCGTCCGGCGCAGGACCTTGCCGGAGGTAGTCCGCGGCAGCGCGTCGCGGAACTCGATCCGGCGGGGTATGCGGTAGGTCGCGACGAGGGACCGGCAGTGTTCCTGCAGCTCTTCGCGAGTCAGCTCGGCGCCGGGGGCGACGACCACCACGGCGGTGACCAACTCGCCCCACTTCTCGTCTGGTACGCCGAACACCGCGCACTCGCGGACCGCGGGGTGTCGGATGACGGCATTTTCGATCTCCGCCGGATACACGTTGAGGCCACCGCTGATGATGCTGTCCTTCTTGCGGTCGACGATCCAGTAGTACCCGCTTGGCTCACGTCGGGCGAGGTCACCGGTGTAGAGCCAGCCGTCCACGATCGTTGCCGCGGTCTCGGCGGGATTGTCCCAGTAGCCCTGGAAGACCAACGGACCGCGGAGCAGGAGCTCGCCGACCTCACCGTCGGGCGTGTCGGTGCCGTCGGGGAACACCAGCCGCGCCTCGGTGTACAGGCACGGCCTGCCCGCTGTGCCGAGCCGTTCGCGGGCCTCCCCGACCGGGGTGATCATCGCGAATCCGCCCGCCACCTCGGTCATGCCGAAGCTGCTGATGAACGGGATCCCACGTTCGGTGAACGCCTCGAAGATCATCATGGGGACCGGGGCCGCGCCGCAGAGGATCATGCGCAGCGACGAGAGGTCCCGGGTGCCGAAGTCGGGGTGACGCATCAGCGCCATGGCCATAGTCGGGACGGCCACCATGAAGGTGATCCGGTCCCGCTCAATCAGCTCGAGCGTTCGGCCCGCGTCGAAGGCGCGCTCGAGCTCGATGGTGATCCCGCCGTGCAGGGCGGGCGCGACGATCGCCATGGCGCCGGTGAAGCAGAGCGGGAGATTGAGCAGGAACCGGTCGTTCTGCCAGAACCCGAGGTCCACCAACCAGTTAAGCGTCGCGTAGCGCACGTTGTCGTGGCTGACGACGGCACCCTTGGGCTGCCCGGTGGTGCCCGAGGTGTAGTAGATGCACATCGTGTCGGCTCCGGTGCGCGACGGGAAGACCACGTCAGACGGTGCGGCGTCGATGAGCTCCTCGAGCATGAAATGGTCACCGTTCAGGGGGCCGTCGACGCTCACGAAGGTCGTCACGGTGCCCTGTCCCGCCATCCCGGCGACCACGCAGGCGAAGGACGCGTCCGTGACCACCGCCGTCGCACTGCAGTCCGCGACGAGGGCGGCCAGCTCCGGTGCTGTCGCCAGCGCGTTGAGCGGGACGAACACCGCACCCGCTCGTAAGGCGCCGACGAAGACCTCGATGAACTCGACCCGGTTGTGCATCAGGCACGCGACCCGGTCGCCCGGCCGAACGCCCGCCCCGACGAATGCCCGGGCCACCTCGGTCGCGCGACGGTCGAGGTCCTGCCAGATGACGACGCGATCCTCGAAGACCACGGCCGGGGCCGCCGGCTTGATCCGCGCCCACCCCGACACCCAGCTCGATGCACTCATCGCAGTTGATCTCCTTCGACCGACCGGTGACGCGTCGCAGCTCGAGGGTGAGACGACATCGTGGAGGCGCGTGCCCAACCTACCGTATGGTTGTCCGCCATTGGGGGGTTCAAGCCTGAGCAAAGGAGACGGCGTGCAGATCAATGATTCGGTCGGCCTGGTGACGGGGGGTGCGAGCGGCCTCGGGGAGGGCACGGTCCGTTTCATGGTCGAGCGTGGCGCGAAAGTCGCCGTACTCGACCTTCCTCGCTCGAAGGGGGAGACCCTGGCCAAGGAGCTCGGCGACGACGTCACCTTCGTGGCTTGCGACGTCACCGACCCGGAGAATGTGAAGGGGGCGGTCGCGGAGGCCAGGGAGCGGTTCGGCCGGCTCGACTTCGCGGTGAACTGCGCGGGGGCGGGCCCGGGCGCACGGATGCTGGACCGTCAGGGCAACCCGCATCCCCTGGGCCTCTACCGCCACATCGTCGAGCTCGACCTGATCGGCACGTTCGACGTGACCCGGTGGGCGGCCGCGCACATGGCGCGCAACGAGCCCGGCGACAGCGGCGAGCGAGGCCTGATCGTCAACACCGCCTCCATCGCGGGATACGAGGGCCAGATCGGGCAGGCTGCCTACTCCGCGGCCAAGGGGGGTGTCATCGCGATGACTCTGCCGCTCGCTCGCGATCTCGCGGCGCACGGGATCAGGGTCATGACAATCTGCCCTGGAATCATGGACACCCCGGCGTTCGGCAACGTCGACGACGCCCTGAAGCAGAAGCTCGCCGAGATCCACGTCTTCCCGAAGCGCCTGGGGACACCCGCGGACTTCGGCAGGCTTGTCGGCAGCTTCATGGAGAACACGCTGCTCAACGGCGAGGTCGTACGTCTCGACGCCGCGACCCGGCTGGCGCCTCGATGAGCCCGTCGACGATGGCGCCGTCGCCCTCGGACGTGGTCCTGGTCGGTGGCCTGCGAACCCCCTTCAGCAGGTTCGGCGGGGCCCTGCGCACCACGCCGAGCATCGACCTGGCCGCTCATGTGCTGCGCGCGGTGCTGGAGCGCTGCGACATCCCGGCCGATCGGGTCGACGACGTCTTCCTCGGGTTCACGATGCCCTCCGAGTACGCGTTCGACGGCTCGATCCCCGCTCGCACGGCCATGCTGCGGGCCGGGCTGCCGGACACAGTCCGCTCCCTCACGATCGACCGGGCCTGCTGCTCCGCCGCGACCGCCGTTCAGCTCGGGGCGAAGGCCATCAAGCTCGGCGAGGCCGGAGTCGTGCTCGCCGGTGGCGCCGAGAACATGGGCCGCTCGTCCTTCCTGATGTCGGCAGACAACCGGTGGGGCCACAGGCGGGGGGCGCAGTCGCTGAAGGACCCGATCGACAGCCCCGGAGCGGACATCGGAGGAAAACCCGTGGCCGTCGATGCCGGAGAGGTGGCCGTCGAGCACGGCATCGACCGCGAGCAGCAGGATGCGTGGGCGCTACGCTCCCAGGAGCGCTACCGGCGGGCGCACGCGGACGGTTTCTTTCACGACGAGATCGTGCCCATGCCCTACCGCGGCAAGGGCAAGGAGGAGTTCCTCGCGGAGGACGAGGAGCCTCGCGGGGGCGTGACCCTCGAGGCACTCGCCAAGCTGCCCACGGTCTACGGCAGCCCCACGGTCACACCGGGAAACGCGCCGGGGCTGAGCACCGGTGGCTGTGCCGTGGCGCTCGCCCGCCGCTCGGTGGCCGAGGAGCTCGGGCTCCCGGTGCTGGGCACGATCCGCGGTTGGGCCTCTATCGCGCGGGCCCCGCGCGATATCGCGGTAGCGCCCGCGCCGGCCCTGCAGGGCGCGGTGAGCAGCGCCGGGTGGCACCTGGACGATCTCGACGTAATCGAGATCAACGAGGCGTTCGCGGCGGTTCCGCTCGTCAGCGCGCACCTGCTCGCCGACGGGGACATCGAGCGTCGGGGGAAGCTCCTCGACCGGATGAACGTCAACGGCGGCGCTGTGGCGCTCGGGCACCCGACCGGCGCCTCAGGCGCGCGCCTTGTGCTGACCGCCGCCCGCGAGCTGGCCCGTCGCGGGGGCGGCCGCGCCGTGGCGGCGATCTGCGGTGGCCTCGGCCAGGCGGATGCTGTCGCAGTGAGCGTGCCGTGACGACTCAGACGGACGTCGCCGCGCGCGCGGCGGCGTGGCTGGCGGAGAACGCGGCCGACTTCGAGGACCCGCGACGGCCGCTGACCGGCTTTCCCGACCGGACCGTCGAGGAGCACAGTGACGTCGTCGGCCGCGCCCGGGCTTGGGAGGCGCACAAGGCCGCCGCGGGATGGAGCGGCCTCGCGGTTTCGCGCGAGTACGGCGGGCAGGGCCTCACGGCCCACGAGGCGGCGGTGTTCACCGCCGCGGAGTCCCGGTACGCGCTGGACTACGAGAGCTTCGCCATTGCGAAGATGATGGTGGTGCCCACGTTGCTCGCCTGGGGGAGCGAGTCCCAGAAGCAGACGCTGCTGCCGCGGATCCTGGACGGCCGGGATGTCTGGTGCCAGCTCTACTCCGAGCCCGGTGCGGGTTCGGACCTGGCGGGCCTGACAACCCGGGCCGTCCGGATCGAGTCCGGATGGCGGATCACGGGACAGAAGGTGTGGAATTCCTCGGCCCACCTGGCCGACCGGGGTTACCTCCTGGCCCGCACCGACCCGACCAAGCCGAAGCACCAGGGGCTGACCGCCTTTCTCATCGACATGCGGGATCCCGCGGTGGACGTGCGGCCCATCCGGCAGATCACCGGCGGCTGGAGCTTCGCCGAGGTGTTCCTCGACGGTGTCGAGGTGACCGACGACGCGGTCATCGGTGCTGTCGACGACGGCTGGCGGGTCGCGATCACCACGCTGATGAACGAGCGACTCTCCCTGAGCGTCGGCAACATCCCCTGGTTCGAGCTGCTCGAGCTACTAGACCTAGACCACGGTGACCTCCACCCCGAGCTGGCCGTGCGGGCGGCCCGGCTTAACGCCCGGTACCGCGCGGTCGCCCAGCTCCACGGCGAGGAGATCGACGGGCTGCGTGATGGCGCAGCTCAGCCCGGGCCAGAGGGATCGATCCTGAAGATGGTGATCGGACGGTTGATGACCGACGTGGGCAGGCTGGCGACCGACGTTCTGGCGGCGCGCGGCGTCTCCGACACCCGATGGGTGGACGCCTACCTGGGCTCGTTCGGGGTGCGAATCGGCGGGGGCACCGACGAGATCCTCAAGAACGTCATCGCCGACCGTGTGCTGCGCTTACCACGAGAGCCGCGCGTGGACCGCGTCGCAGCGGACGGAACGAGCCGATGACGCGGTTGGAGGACGAGACCGCGCGTGTTCTGCGCGAGGGAATTCGTCGATGGCTCGCCGACGACCCGGCAGCCAAGTCCTCCGCACTGCGTCACGAGGGCGTGCTGGCCGAACTTGGGCTGGCTGGGCTGCTGGTGGCGGAGGACCTCGGCGGCGGCGGCGGGACGCTCGCCGACGCGGTCGCCGTCTCGGAGGAGCTCGGTCGCGGACTGGCCGAGACGTCCTTCCTGACCAGCGCGGTGATGGCCGTGACCGCTCTAATGGCCGCAGGGACACCCACCGCACGCGAGATCGCGACCGAGTTGGCGGCGGGCAAGGCCACGGCGCAGCTGCTCGTACCCGCCAGCTGGCGTTCCACGGACACTTCCGAGATCGGGCCCCCGCCGCAGATTCGAGCCCTCGACTCGTCTGGGCCCGCGCTCCACGACTGGACCATGGGAGCGGTCGCGGCCGAAGGCGGTCGGACGCGGCTGGTCGCGGTGCGCCGCAGTCACTCCGGCACCCTCGCCTGGCCCCCCGGGTCCGGGCAGCTCGTCGAGCTCGCCGTGGACGCGGGCCCCGTGCTGAGGCGCGCACTCGACGCCGGGCGCATCGCCCTCGCCGCGGAGCTCAACGGCAGCGCGGCGCGTGCGCTCGACCTGGTCACCGCCTACGCGGCCAACCGCGCCACCTTCGGTCGGCTGATTGGGTCCTACCAGGCCTACAGACACGCCTGTGCCGAGCACTGGATCTCGTTACAGCTGAACCGGGCGCTCGTGCGTTCGGCCGTGCATGCCTACCAGACCGGCGACCCGGAGACGACGCGGATCGCGGCCGCTGCCGCGGCAGGTGCGGCCGAGGGCCTGCGGGCGATGGGGGAGGCCACCATCCTGCTGCACGGCGGCATCGGCTTCACCTGGGAGCACCAGGCACACCGGCACCTGCGCCACGCCAACGACGCCCATGCATACCTGCACGGCACCATGACCCAGTGGGATCTCGCGCGGCCTCGACGCCGCGCTCGGGAGGAGAGGAGCACCCAGGATGCCGGCTGACAAGACCGCTGACACGACGCCCGACGCCGCCACAGTCGACCACTTCGGCCCGGTGTCGGTGACCCAGGCCGACGGGGTGGCGACCGTGCTCGTCGACAGTCCCCCGGTCAACGCCATGGGGGAAGCCGTCCTCGAGGGCCTCCGCGCTGCCGCCGAGGTCGTGAGCGCCGCGGCCAGGGACGTCAGGGCTGTGGTGCTGACCGGTGGCGGGTCGAAGGCCTTCATGGCGGGGGCGGACATCAGCGAGTTCTCCGATCTCGCCGCAGACCCCGACGGGATGCGCAGGCACAGCGTCGCAGCGCGGGCCACCTTCGACGCCTGGCAGGCCCTGCCCCACCCGCTGATCGCCGCGGTCCAGGCGAGCGCGGTCGGCGGCGGACTCGAGATCGCGCTGGTCTGCGACCTGATCGTGGCCGATCCGACCGCCCGCTTCGGACTGCCCGAGGTCAAGCTCGGGCTCATCCCGGGCGGCGGCGGCACCCTGCGCCTGCCGGACCGGATCGGCGTGGCCGCGGCGAAGGAGCTGCTGTTGCTCGGCTCGGTCGTCGACGCCGAACGAGCCGCAACGCTCGGCCTGATCAACCGCGTCAGCGCGCCCGGCCAGGCGCTGTTCGAGGCGCGCGCGCTGGCCGAGCGGATCGCCGCCCTGCCGTGGGTCGCGGTCAGCTCCGTCAAGCGCGCCGTCGACGGCGGGCTCGACGTGCTGACCG
>DASXJE010000249.1 GCA_036497565.1 Mycobacteriales bacterium | reverse complement strand
TCGGCGTTGAGCTGATCCTGCATCCGGGTCAGGGACTTCTCCCGCGCAAGGAGGTCCTTGCGGGCGGCGAGCCACTGCTCGCTCGAGACGACGTCCGGAAGGGCCACGGGTGCCTCCTTGCGTTCCTGCCGGCGCGGATCGCCGGTGCGGTTATGACTACGACGAACGGCGAGCCCTCAAATAGACAGCATCCGGATTCCACCACAGATCGGCTAGGCCTGCGGCGGGTCCACGACGCCGTATCCGTCGTGCCAGTTCCACCACGCGTACGGCGGGGTCTGGGGATACCCCTCGGGCGAGTCCTCCCACTCCTCCTGCCGCCCGAGCGCGGTCAGGTCGAGGTAACTCCAGGTGCCGCCCATCACCTCATCACCACGGTTGTTGATGAAGTAGGTCCGGAACACCCGGTCACCATCGCGGATGAAGGCGTTGGTGCCGTGCCACTCGTCCACCCCGAAGTCCGCGTCGAACCCGTCGGCCATGGTGTACCAGGGCATCGTCCAGCCCATCCGGGCCTTCACCCGGGCGATGTCGGGCTGCGCTGCTCGCGAGGCGAAGACGAGGGTGGTGTCTCGCGCGTTCAGGTGGGCGACGTGGGCGACCTGATCGGCCACCAGGGAGCAGCCGGGGCACGCGTGGTCGGGCCAGCCGTTCACGCCGGGCTCGAGGAAGGCGCGGTAGACGATCAGCTGCCGGCGCCCGTCGAACAGGTCGAGCAGGGTCGCCCTACCCTCCGGTCCGTCGAACTCGTACTCCTTCTGCACCGCCAGCCACGGCATCCGCCGCCGCTCCGCCGCCAGCGCATCCCGGGCACGGGTCAGCTCCTTCTCCTTCACCAGCAACTGCTGGCGCGCTGCTTCCCACTCCTGCGGCGTGACGATCGGCGGGGTCTTCATCGTGCTGGTGAGTCGGTGATCAGTCATGACGTCCTCCGATTTCGTGGTGGGGTCGTGGTCGGTCCACGCGCACCCTGGTCGAGGTGGTCCTTCAAGGCGTCGAGCGGGCCGTCCCAGTCGCGGGCCAGGGCGGCCAGGAACTGCTGCGCCACCTGCATCGGCGCGGATCGCAGTCGGTAACGCACCCGACGCCGCTCCCCCGGTTCGGCGGCCACCAAGCCGGCTTCGGCCAGCAGAGCCAAGTGCTTGGCGATCGCCTGCCGCGAAATCGGCAGACGATCGGCCAGGTCCGTAGCCGTGGCCGGACCTCGTGCGGCCAGCGCGGCCAGGATGGCGCGTCGGGTCGGATCGGCCAGGGCGGTGAAGACCTGCTCGGCGACCGCCTCGATGTCAGGCGGCATCGAGGTAGTCGACCAGTTCGGCGAGCTCCCTCGGCCAACCCTCGGTGTGGGAGTCGTACACCTCGCGATGGGTGTCTTCCGGCAGTTGCGCGAAGCCGGCCTCGACCACCGTCAGCCGGGTGCCCGCACCGTCCGGTTCGAGCGTGAATTCGACGTAGGTACGGCGCGGATCCTCCTCGGGCAGGCTGCTGATCTGCCAGGTGAACCCGAATACCGTCGGCTCCTCGACCCGTTCCACCCGCATGGCGACGGCGTGCCCGTCGGTCCATCTCATCCGGGCGGACCCGCCCGGACGAAGCTCGATCGTCGCGTCATTGCCCAGCCAGGCGCCGAGCCCCTCGGCCGTGGTGAGCGCCGCCCATACCTTCTCCGGCGGGTGGGCGACCTGCAGCGTGCGCTCGATCCGATCAGGAAAACCCATGCCGGCCTCCAGCCTGTAGCAATCGCTCGGTTGCTACTTTATAGCAACCAGATGATTGCGTCAACCGTCGGCGTACTCAGGCGGCCGTCGCGCCAGACGTCATGACCGGCGCCCTGATCGGGCGCGATTGCGGGTGATGAGCTCGTCCGGCCACTCCACGTCGAGGACGCCGCCGGCGGGCGTGCGCGCCCACCGCTCGCTCAACTCCCGAAGATCCCGCACGGCAGCCTGAAACTGGGCAGGCGTGAAAGGAAAGGAATCCTCGCGCACCGTCCCCCACACACCGCGCGCCCTCTTGAGCAACTCGCCGGTACGACCGTGCTGCACCGCGCCATGGACGAGTGAGGTCATCGTTTCGGCCACGGTGATCATCCGGGCCTTGGTGTTGGCACGCAGGACTTCCTGCGAACGACGCTTCGGGTCGTGCCGCAGCCGTCCTGACACAACGGCCATGTCCTCGAACATCGCTCCCGATGCGGCGCTCCCGAAGACTCCGCCGGCGATCCCCAGCGCCCGCTCGGTGGCGACGTGCGCCAGGTCGTGCGGGACCGGCCACCGACCTCCGGCACCCGGGAGCGACACCACCACACCGTCGGGCCGGTGGATGTGCACCGAGTACTGACCATCCTCACCGCGGTGGAATCGCACCTTCATGCAGGCCACCCTCACACGACTCCGCGGCTCAGCCAACCGGATACCCGCCCGCCTTGCTCGCTGTCGGTGGCTCCGCCGAAGATGACCCAATGGTGACGATCGCGGATGCGACGGCCGAGCGCTGGGACGATGTGGTCGCCGTCATGGGCACCCGCGGCGAACCGCCGCGCTGCTGGTGCCAGTGGTTCCGGCACGGCCGCCCCGGCTTCTATGCCACCTCGCTCGAGCAGCGGCGGGCCGCGTTGCAGAGCCAGGTCGACGAACCGGTGCCACCGGGGGTCCTGGTCTACGACGAGACGGAGCGGCCGTCCGGGTGGTGCGCCGTGGCGCCCCGCGCGGACTATCCGCGGTTGACGACGTATCCGATGGCCGCACCGACCCCCGACGAAGAAGGGTTGTGGGCGGTGACCTGCTTCGTGGTCAGGGTCGGAGCCCGCAAGCGCGGTCTCGCCGAGTTCCTGCTCGACGGCGCGGTCGGCCTTGCGCGCCGCCACGGTGCCCGGGCCGTCGAGGCCTACCCGCTCGACACGTCGGTACGGGCGGCGTCGGCAGGTGAGCTCCGCCACGGCCCGCTGTCGGTGTTTCTCCGGGCCGGCTTCCGCGAAGTCGGCGAGCGGGCAGCGCCGGCCCGCCCCGTGGTCCGCCTCGAGCTTGGCCACCGTCACAGGTAATTGGCCCGGGCTTCTCGCCACGGATTGGACCTTGGGGGTGGTCCTCTTCGCCCATAGGGTCCAGCACATGAGCAACCAGGAGAAGGCCCGGCAGCCCGAGGACCTCACGCACCTGTTCGTCGAGCGCGCCAACGCCCACGACGCAGCCGGCATCGCCGCGCTCTATGAGGAAGAGGCGGTGATGGCCTACCCGCCCGGACAGCAGACGGTGGGCCGAGACGCGATCCGCGCCCTCTGGGAGAAGGTGCTCGCCAACGCGCCCCGGTTCGAGCACGAGACGCCGCTGCCCACGCTTGTCAGCGGTGACATCGCACTCACCTCCACGCCCGCCAAGGACGGCGCAGGCGCCCGCACCCAGGTCGTCCGCCGGCAACCCGACGGCAGCTGGCTGCGCCTGCTTGACCAGCCTGAGACCCGGCCCCCGACGTCCTGAGCACACGCGGGGCTACGGTCCGCGCATGGACGCCGACCGGATGCCGCTCTTCTGCAGCGCTGCACTCGCCGAGCGCATCGAACGGGTCGAGGCGCAGCTGATCACTGAGGCGAGCGAGGCCGGCCGCCGCCGTCGGGCGGACACGGCAGGCTTCGTGATCCCGGTGGCCGGCGGCGTCGCGAGCTACGCCGAAGAGGGCTCGCCGTTCAACAAGATCGCGGGGCTCGGCTTCGGTGGCCTTCCGAGCGCCGGTGCGCTCGACGAGATCGAGCAGGCCTATGCCGCGGTCGACACACCCGTGCAGGTCGAGCTCGCCCACCTCGTCGACCCTGCCATCGGGGCCCTTCTGACCGAGCGAGGCTATCGGCTCGTGTCGTTCGAAAACGTGCTCGGCCGGGCTCTCAATCGCGGGATCGAGCGGGTCACTCCGCCCGGAATCGAGGTGCGCCCGAGCGGCGATGACGAGTTCGACACCTGGCTTGACGTGGTGGCCGACGGCTTCGCCCACCCCGATACCCAGGGCCTGCCTTCGCATGAAGACTTTCCGCGCGAGGTCATCGCGGGGGCGATGCGCGATCTCACCTCGGCGGGTGTCACGCGTTACGTGGCGCTGCGGGACGGGGTCGTCGCCGGCGGCGCCAGCTTCCGGGCGGCAGACGGTGTCGCGCAGCTCACCGGCGCGGCGACCACGGCCGCGCACCGCCGCCGGGGTGTCCAGACGGCGCTTCTTTCGGCCCGGCTCGCCGACGCCGCAGCAGCCGGCTGCGACATCGCCGTCGTCACCACCCAGCCCGCATCCAAGTCGCAACAGAATGCGCAGCGTCAAGGCTTCGATCTGCTCTACACACGAGCCGTGCTGGTGGCACAACCCTGAGCGACGCTGACCTTCTTACGTGGGGCCGGAAGGGCTGACGGCCCGCTGATCCAGCGGCGTGAGCTGCAGACCCGGGTCGACGGCTGGGTCCCGCACTCCCTCGAGGCTCATGCCTGTCGCCCCCTCTCTCCACACGAGGTAGAGGAACGCCACGAAGCAGAGGAAGCAGAATGCGAGAATCGCCATCGCCAGCAGAAAGATCATTTGCCGCCTACCTATTGCCCAAGTAGGGGAAAGCCCCGATATTTGTTCAGCTACCCCGGCGTACCGGTTACATGGCAGGCAACCGGCGGAATTTCCGAGAGCCCTTCTGGGCGAACGATGCCGACGTTGCTACTGATCAAGCAGCCAGTTGACGAGCAGTCGGGACCTGCGACCTCAGCCGCTGAGCTGCACGGAGGTCTTGCCGCGCTCGGCCGCGGTGTCGGTGGTCCGGCGTACCCGAACGTGCATGACGATCAGCAACGCGAGCGCCGCGAGGGCGGCGATCCCTTCGGCCCAGGCGCTCAGCGTCTTCTCCGTGTACCAGACGTGCTCGTACATGTTGGGGAACGGGCCGAACGCTCCCACATTGACGTAGTAGTAGAGGAGCACCGCGAACGCCCCGCCCGCGGTGACCAGGAAGGCCAACGCCGCCGTATAGCGACGGGGGCGGGCCAGCAGGGCGAGTGCGACAAGGGCCGCCACCGCGCCCTCGGCCCGGAACAGCTGGGCCTCGTTCAGGACGCTCGATTGGACTTTTTCATAGCCGAACGCCACGTGGAAATGCACGTAGGCATCGATCGCCAGACCCGCCACCACGATGACGGTCAACGCCACGCGGACCGCCAGCCAGCCTCGAGCACTCATCGATTATCCCATCCCTCGGTCGGAGACCTGGTCGCTCTGCCGTCCGCGGACGGCAGTTGGTAGAGGGCACGGGATGACGGCCCGGGTGGTTCAGTCGGCGGGCCACCGATCTGCGACCGTCAGCGGACAGCCACCGGCAACTCAGTCCATCCGGAATCGCGTCGAGAGCGCATATCGCAGCAACACCACGTCATCGATCCGGACGACCTCGGCGAGGGTCGCCCGCCGGTCCGGATTCCAGGGAAACCGGCCGTCGTCGACGAACCGGCGCGCGCCGGAGTCACCGACGAAGAACGGTGCGACGACCAGGTGCAACTCGTCGGCGAGGTCGGCGGTCAGGAACTGCGTGTGCACCGTCCCGCCGCCTTCGACCATCAGCCGCCGTACACCGCGGGCGTGGAGGTCCTCGCTGATCCGCCGCATGTCCACCTGGTGGCCGCCGTCGACCACCGTCGCCACCGGGCCGAGCCGCTCACGGGCCTGCGCCACCGCCCCGCTTGCGCAGTACACGAGTTTCTCGCCATCCCCCGCGGTGAAGAAGTTCGCGCAGGCGTCGAGCTCTGCACGCCCGGTCACGGTCACCTTGGTCGGCGACGGTTGCAGGCCGCGGGCCACCCGGTCGGCCTGTCGCGCCGGCGTACGCACCAGCAGACGCGGGTTGTCGTTGCGGACGGTGGCTGCGCCGACGAGGATGGCGTCACAGGAGGCGCGTACGGCGTCGACGCGGTCGAAGTCGGCATCGTTGGACAGCACGAGCCGCCCCGCTGTCGCGCCGTCGAGATACCCGTCGATCGAGATGCCGCAGCTCAGCAGGGTGTAGGGACGCTCAGCCACGCGCCGCGCCCTCCGTGCTCGCACCGACCGGCGTCCGCCACGGGGCCGGATCGACGTGGTCCGGCGCGGCCCGGGTATGCCGGCGGAGCCACACAACGAGCAGTACGACGGCGCCGGGCAGACTGGAGACGATCACCATGACGCCGTAGACCACGGCGGTGGCCACGCCTTGGGTCGCGCCCAGCCCGGCGACGCCGAACGTCCATGCGGCCGCGCCCTCCCGCGGGCCCCACCCCGCGATGTTCGCCGGTACCGCCATGGCGGCCAGCACCAGCAGCGCGAGCGGCAGCAGCCGGTCCGGTGACGCGGTCGACCCGGCGGTCCGCGCGGCGATCAGGAACGTCGCCGCGTGCCCGACCACCACCACCGCGGACAGCAGCAGGATGCCGGGCCAGACCTGCCGCGCCAGTAGTCCGTGGCGCAGGTCGGCGCTCGCCGCGCGCAGCGCCCTCGCCCGGCGGGACGATCCGCCGCGCGGCAGCACCCACCCCACGAGTACGGCGACCAGTGCGCCGGCAACGACAACGGCAGCGACGATCGGCATCGACGAACGCACCGGAGACGGTAGGAGCAGCAGCACGATCATCGTCAACACGATCTGCACGAACTGCCCCGCGAAGCGCTCCCAGGCGACCGCACGCAGCCCCCGACCCACGTCCCCGGCGTCGCGGCCGTGGTGCACCCCCCGGTGCACGTCGCCGAGCACCCCGCCGGGCAGCGTCGTGTTGAGGAACTGCGACCGGTAGTACGCCGCGACCGCCGTGGGCAGCGGCACACCGACGCCGAGACCACGGGCGACCAGGCTCCACCGCCAGGCGCAGCACACCGTGGTGAGCACTGCAATGCCGGCGGCCGCCGCGAGGCACCACCCGTTGACCATCCGGACGCCGTCGACGAGCGGACCGGTGCCCAGCCGCCAGACCAGCACGGCGAGGATCGCGGCGCTGGCGAGCGGGCGGGCCCACGCCCACCACGTCCGGTTCATCCCCTCCGCCGACCTCCTCGACAGTCGCGCCTGCGCCCGGTCTGCTCCTTCGTGTGCCACACGCGCGGCACGGTTCAGCGGTTCATCGACGCAGGCGGCCATCATTCGCTCAACGGCCATTCCCCACCACTTCTGCCAGGACGCCGGAGAGCGCGGCCGAGGTGTCCGACCAACGGGGCAGGGTCCGGCGACGCTGCCCGGCGGACTCGCGGAGCCGCTGCCGGAGACCGGCGTCGGCGAGCCAGCGACGCAGTGCGGCCGCAAAGGCGGTCGGGTCGCCCGGCGGCACCAGCAGGCCGGGCCGCCTTCCGTCCGACCCCTGGCCGAGGGCCTCCGGCACACCGCCGACGGCGCTCGCGACGACCGGGAGACCGCGCGCGAGCGCCTCGGTGACGACCATTCCGTAGGTCTCCGCCCGCGACGCCAGCACCAGTACGTCGGCGGCGGCGTACGCCGCGTCGAGGTCGGCGCCCGAGCGCGCGCCGGTGAAACACACCCGGTCGCCGATCCCGGTCGCCCGGGCCCGGCGGCGCAGGCCGTCGACGAAGCCGCGATCACGGACCAGACTGCCCACGCAGTCGCAATGCCAGGCCAGGTCGGTGAGCGTGGCCAGGGATTCGAGCAGCAGGTCGTGGCCCTTGTTCGGCGTCACCGCCGCGACGCAGAGCAGCTCGCCGCCCGACGGGGTTCCGGTCGCGGGGTCCGCCGCGTCCACGCCGGGCTCCGCGACCCGGACCTGCGCGGGCGGCAGTGCGTACGCGTCGAGCAGCCGGCGCCGGCTCCATCCGCTGGTGGTGACGACCGCAGCGGCGGCTGACAGCACGGCGCCCTCACGCGTCCGTACGGCGGCCACCTCGTCATCCGGCCACGCGTCGCCAAGCGGCATGTGCACGAGGACGACCAGTCGCAACCGGCCGGCCTCGGGCACCAGGACCTCCGGGACCGTCGAGGCGATCAGGCCGTCGACGAGCGTCACGGCGCCGTCGGGGATGGCGGCGATCCTGCCGGCGAGTGCGTCCCGCGCCGCCGCGTCCGGCCGCGGCCACGAGCCCGATACGGCGTATTCGCGCACCGACCAGCCGAGATCGGCCAGTCCGAGGCAGATCCGGCGGTCGTAGGTGTTGCCGCCGCTCGGTCGGGCCGGATCGTCGATGCCAGCCGGCACGACGACGTGCACCGAACCGGGAGTCACAGCGGCCGCTCGTAGCTCGCCGATGCGACGTGTGATTCGTGCAGTGTGACAGCGATCCCGGTGAGTTCCCGGGCAGTGTCGCCGAGGGATCCGGCGTGCACGCGCTCGGCGAGGCGGTCGGCGATCACCTGGGCCAGCGCCTCGGTCGTGGTGTTCATCCCGGCGAACGTGGCGTCGTCGTCGAGGTTGCGGTAGCTCAGCTCGCCGACGACGGCGTGCAGTTCGGCGGCCGCCGCTCCGATGTCGACCACGATGTTGTCGGCGTCGAGAGCCGCCCTCCGGAATGTCGCGTCGACCACGAAGGTCGCGCCGTGCAGGCTCTGCGCCGGTCCGAAGACTTCACCGCGGAAGCTGTGGGCGATCATCATGTGATCGCGGACGGTGACGCTGAACATGGCTTCAGCCCGTTCCATAGGTGACGGTGTGGCAAAGCGCCGGCAGGCTCCCGCCCGCCAGCCGGGCCATGACCTCGGGCAACTCGTCGAAGCGGGACACACCGGTGATCAGCGAGTCGAAGGCCGGATCGCGCAGCAGGTCGAGGGCGATCGCCAGCCGGTCGGCGGTGGTACGGCGCTCCCGACGCGCCGGAGAGACCGCGCCCACCTGGCTGGCGCGAATGCCGAGACGCCGGGAATGGAAGGCGCCGCCGAGCGACAGGTGAACCTCGGTGTCGCCGTACCAGCTGAGGTCGATCACGGTGCCCTCCGGGGCGAGCAGGTCGAGCGACCGCTGCAGGCCGGCGGACGTCGCGCTCGCATGCAGGACGAGGTCACGATCGCCGGCGGCGTCGGCGGGCCGCGCGAAGTCGACGTCTAGCGCCGCCGCGACCTCGGCCCGGGTGCCGTCGACGTCGACCAGGGTCACCCGGACACCGGGAAAGCGGGCCAGCAGGCGCGCCGCACAGCAGCCGACCATCCCGGCGCCGACGACCGTGATGTGGTCGCCGAGCAGCGGAGCGGCGTCCCACAGGGCGTTGACCGCAGTCTCCACCGTGCCGGCGAGCACCGCCCGGGCCGGAGGGACGTCGTCGGGTACGACGACCACCGCCCGGGCCGGCACCACGTAGGCGGTCTGATGTGGGTAGAGACAGAAGACCGTGCGGCCCAGCAACTGCGCCGGTCCCGCTTCGACGACACCGACATTGAGGTAGCCGTATTTGACCGGTCCCGGAAAGTCACCGTCCTGGAACGGTGCCCGCATCGCGGCATACTGGCTCGCCGGCACGCCGCCCCGGAACACCAACGTCTCGGTGCCCCGACTCACCCCGGAGTTCAGCGTGCGCACCAAGACCTCATCCGGCCCCGGCTCGGGCAGTGGCTCCGGCCGGATCTCACCCACGCCTGGCTCACGCAGCCAGAACGCGAGTGCGTCGCTCCTCACCGGCGTCATCCTCCGCAGACCCGAGATGAACCAGACCCTCTCACGATCCGTGCTCCATCCATACGACACCGATCACGGAGGAATTGTGCGCGGCGTACCGACATGTCTGGTGACCGGGCTGACCGCCGAGTTCGCGCTGCTCACCCTGCTCGCCGCCACCGTCGGCCTCGACGGGCCGGGCTGGGTCGTCGGCATCGCCTTCGGGGTGATCATGAACGCGGCGCTGGCGCGGGGCCTCGCCCGCCACGGCGCCGGCCGGCCGGGCCCGGCTGACTGGGTCACCCTCACCCGGGCCACCTTGATCGGCGGCGCGGCGGCGCTGGTCGCCGATTCCTTCGCCAGACCCGTCGCGGTGCCGGTGCTCGTGGCGCTCACCGCCGTTGCGCTGGTCCTCGATGCCGTCGACGGCTGGCTGGCCCGACGGACGGACACGGCATCGGCGCTCGGAGCGCGTTTCGACATGGAAGTCGACGCGTTTCTGATCCTGGTGCTCAGTGTCTATGTCGCGCGGTCGGCCGGGGCGTGGGTCCTGGCGATCGGAGTCGCCCGTTACGCGTTCGTCGCGGCCGGATGGCTGGTGCAATGGCTGCGCGGGTCACCGCCCCCGCGCTACTGGTGCAAGGTGGTCGCGGCGACGCAGGGTGTCGTACTGACGTTCGCAGCGGCCGACTTCGTGCCCCGCTCCGTGACCGACGCGGCGCTCGCCGTCTCACTGGGCCTGCTCGCCGAGTCCTTCGGCCGCGAGATGTGGTGGCTCTGGCGTCACGCCCATCCCGTTACGGCGCCGCCCGCCCGCTCCCCGGTCGTCCGTCGGCGTCCCGCCACCGCCGAGATCGGCGAGTGAGCCGCGTGCGGGTTCGGGACCGCGTTCGCAGCCCGGGGGTACGCCGGGCCATGGCAGGGGTGCTCACCGGCCTGGCCGTTCTGCTCGTCTGGTTCGCCCTGGTCGGTCCGGACGAGGCCGGTCGCCTCACGCCCATCGCGTTCGTCCGGATCCCGCTCGAGGGATTGGTCGTCGTCGGCCTGGTCCTCGTGCTACCGAAGCGGGCGCGGCGGATCGTGGCGGTGTTGGTCGGGGTGGTCCTCGGCGTGTTGGCGGTCCTGAAGATCCTGGACATGGGCTTCTTCGCCGCCCTCAGCCGGCCGTTCAACCCCGCCATCGACTGGACCTACTTCGGGTCCGCCGAAGGTGCTCTGAGCGACTCGATCGGCAGTCCCGGGGCGATCGTCGCGGTGGTGCTCGCCATACTCCTGGCCGTCGCTCTCCTCGTCCTGACGCCGCTGGCGGTCCTGCGCCTGACCCGGATTCTCGACCGGCACCGCACGTCGTCGACCCGAGCCGTCACGGCCCTTGGGGTCGTCTGGATTCTGCTGGCAGCGCTCGGTGTGCAGGTCGCGCCGGGTGCCCAGGTCGCATCCACCAGCGCAGCGCGCCTCGCCTACGACCGCGCGACCCTGGTGCGATCGAGCATTCGGGACGAGGGGTCCTTCGCGCAGGCGGTCAAGGTTGATCCGCGCCGCATCACCCCCGCCAAAGACCTGCTGACCGGTCTCCGCGGGAAGGATGTCCTCATCACTTTCGTCGAGAGCTACGGCCGGTCCGCCGTAGAGGGCTCGTCCTTCTCGCCACAGATCGATTCCGTGCTCGACGCGGGCACCAAGCGGCTGCGCGCGGCCGGGTTCTCCTCCCAGAGCGGCTATCTCCGGTCGCCCACGTTCGGCGGCCTCAGCTGGCTGGCCCACTCCACGCTGCAGTCCGGGCTGTGGATCGACAACCAGTTGCGCTACAACGACGTCGTCAAGACCAACCATTTCACCCTCAGCGACGCCTTCAAGCGCGCCGGCTGGCGGACCGTCGGCGACGTACCGTCCAACTACCGGAAATGGCCGCAGGGGAAATCCTTCTACCACTACGACAAGCTTTACGGCGCCCGCAACGTCGGGTACGCGGGTCCGAAGTTCAGCTACGAGGCCATGCCCGATCAGTACATCTGGTCGGCCTTCCGACAGCGGGAGCTGGCGAAGCCACACCACAAACCGGTGATGGCAGAGATCGACCTCGTGTCGAGCCACTCGCCGTGGACTCCGCTGCCGCACATGGTCGACTGGAAGAAGGTCGGAGACGGCTCGATCTTCGATAATCAGCCGGCACAGGGCGAGCCACCGGACGTCGTGTTTCGCGACCCCGATCAGGTCCGGGCCAGCTACGGGCGATCCGTCCAATACTCGCTGACCGCCCTGGTCTCCTTCCTGCAGACCTACCACGACAAGAATCTGGTGCTCGTCGTTCTCGGGGACCATCAGCCGGCCAGGCTCGTCTCCGGCGCCCACGCGAGCCACGACGTACCGATCTCGATCATCGCCCACGACCCGGCCGTGATGAAGCGGATCTCGGGGTGGGGCTGGCAGGACGGGATGAGACCGGCCGCGAACTCGCCGGTCTGGCCGATGGACGCCTTCCGGGACCGATTCCTGACGGCGTTCGGCCCGCATCCACCATCGGCGCGGCACTAGATATCAAGCCTGCAGGGCGCAGCTAGGCTCGCGCCCCATGGGTCAGGCGATGGAGGGCGGACGCTTCTCGAAGCCGGTACGCCGGGGCGAGACCGTCGAACGCGACTGCGGTCCGGGCAAGGCCAACGTGCACGCCCTGCTGCGGCACTTCGAGCGCACCGGATTCACGTTGGCCCCAAAGCTCCTCGGCACGACCGCGGACGGGAAGCGCGAGCTGCTCAGCTTCATCGACGGTGAGACGGGATATCCCCCGCTGTCCGATCTGCAACGCTCGGACGAGGCGCTGATCGGCGTCGCATCCGCCGCCCGCGCGATGCATGACGCGACGGTGGGCTTCGTGCCCGTCGAGCCGGATGCGTGGGGTGGCTACGACGTCGCCGTACCGGCGCGGATCGACTGCATCGGCCACCATGACCTCGCGCCGTGGAACATCGTCTTCGACGGAGCCCGGGTGGTAGGCATCATCGACTGGGACGGCGCCCGTCCCTCCAGCCGCGCCTGGGACCTGGCCTACGCCGCCCACCAGTTCGTGCCGCTGCACCCGACCACCGACCTGGCGGGGTTCGGCTGGGACCACGAGCCGGATCGGGCAGCGCGGCTGCGACTGCTCACCGACACCTACGGGCTCGGCATGGACCCGGCGGAGATCCTCGACCTGGTCGTACTGCGCTTGCTGTCGATCGCGGCTTACATCGACCGGCAGGTCCGCGCGGGCGACCCCGATTTCGAGGTGCATCGCGAGGAGCGGCACGGCCACGGCTACCGGAAGGCCGCCCGCTTCATCCTGGACAACAGGGACGCGTTTCTCTCCTGACCCTGCACCGGTCTTCCACCTGCGTCGCCGACGGCTTTACATATTCCGATATAGGCATACCATGGCTGCATGGCACGAGCGGCGACGACCTCGGACGCGATCAACGCGATCGCCGAACCGCGGCGGCGGGACATCCTGGTGCTGCTGCGGGGCGGGGAGTGGCCGGTGACCGACCTGGCGCGGGACCTGGGAATGAGCCAGCCGCAGGCGTCCAAGCACCTGCGGGTCCTCCGGGAGGTCGGGCTCGTGCGGGTCCGTGGGGCGGGCAAGCAGCGGCTGTACGGCCTGGACGCCCGCGGGCTGCGGCCGGTCCACGAGTGGGTAGGCGGCTTCGAGCGGTTCTGGAGTGAGAGCTTCGACCGGCTGGGCGAGTACGCGCAGGAGTTGAAGCAGGCAAGGCAGAAGGGACCACACGATGGCGACGACAAGTAGCGGCGGCGAGCCTGCGCACGGGACCGCGGACCGCGAGATCGAGGTCTCCCGGGTGATCGGCGCCCCGCGGGAGCTGGTGTTCGAGGCGTTCACGCGCGTCCGGCACCTGTCGCAGTGGTGGGGACCGGAGGGCTTCACCACCACGACGCGGTCCTTCGAGTTCCGCGTCGGCGGGGACTGGGACTTCGTGATGCACGGGCCGGACGGGACCGACTACCAGGAGTGGATCACCTGGCGGGAGATCGTCCCGCCGGAGCGGATCGCGCTGCTGCACGGCGAGTCCCGCGACGACCCGAACGCCTTCGAGTCGGTCCTGACCTTCGAGCCGGCCG
>DASXJE010000248.1 GCA_036497565.1 Mycobacteriales bacterium | reverse complement strand
CCGGCGCGGCGTAGGACGTCGGGGTCGAGCAGGTTGCGGGTGTCGACCACGGTGCGGGTGGCCGCGACCCGGGCCAGCGCGGGCCAGTCCAGTGCCCGGAACTCCGGCCATTCGGTGAGCACCACGATCGCGTCGGCGTCCTTCGCGGCGGTCATGGCGTTGTCGGTGACCGCGATGCCGTCGGTGAACCCGGGCACCGGGGCGGGGCAGCCGGGGTCGAACCCGGTCAGCTCGGCGCCCTCGGCGAGCAGGTCGGCGGCCACCGCGAGCGCCGGGGAGTCGCGCAGGTCGTCGGTGCCGGCCTTGAAGGTCAACCCGAGCAACCCGATCCGCTTGTCCGCCAGGCAGCCACCGACCGCGCTACGGATCTTGTCCACCATCCGCCCGCTCTGGCGCTGGTTCGTCTCCAGCGACGCGGTGAGCAGCGGGAAGTCGAAACCGGCTGCGTCGGAGATCTGCATCAGCGCGTGGGTGTCCTTCGGCAGACACGACCCACCCCAGCCCGGGCCGGGTTTGAGGAACGACTGCCCGATCCGCTTGTCGTAGCCCATGCCCTCGGTGACCTCGTGCACGTCGGCGCCGAGCCGCTCGCACAGCTCGGCCATCGCGTTCACATACGACAGCTTCATCGCCAGGAAACAGTTCGCCGCGTACTTGACCATCTCCGCGCTGGCCGCGTCGGTCAGCAGCGTCGGCGCACCGAGCCGGGAGTACAGCGCGGCGACCCGCTCAGCGGCGTCCTGCTGCTCACAGCCGACCACGATCCGGTCCGGGTTGAGGAAGTCGTGCACCGCGCTGCCCTCACGCAGGAACTCCGGGTTGGACACCACCGCGATGTCGCGGCGCCCCAGCAACCGCTTGGTCCGGGCCGCGGTGCCGACCGGCACGGTCGACTTGTTCACCACCACACACCCGCGCGGCAACAGGTCACGCACCTCCTGCGCGACCGTCTCCACGGCGGCCAGATCGGCGGCACCACCCTCGCCCATCGGGGTGGGCACACACAGGAACACCACCTCGACCGGATCATCGCCGCCGTTCAGAGCACCGCCGTTCAGAGCACCGCCGTTGAGAGAGCCGCCGTTGAGAGAGCCGCCGTTGAGAGAGCCGCCGTCCGGAGCAGCACCGACCGGGGCGACAGCGTCGCGGGCACCGACCACGAAACTCAACCGCCCCGCCGCCACCCCCTCCGCGACCAGCTCACTCAGCCCCGGTTCCAGGATGGTGACGTCACCGTCGCGGAGTCGGGCGATCTTCTCCGCGTCGATGTCGGCACACACCACCCGGTGGCCCAGCGAGGCGAGGCAGGCACCCGTGGTCAGACCCACGTACCCGGTGCCGATGACAGCGATACGACGAACGAACATCATGCTCCTTCAGGAGTGGGGCCGGAGGTGTCCGGTGCGGTTGCAGCGTCTGTGTGGTTGGCATGGGGAGACGATGGGACGCACTCGGCGTCGAGGGGCCCGAGCTAGCGGTTGAGCCGTCCGGTCATTCGGATACCGCCCGGCACAGCCAGTCCTCCGCCTGGACCCGCCCGTCGAGCGGTGGAAGGGAAGCGCGGACCTTGACCGGGTTCAGCTGATTCCGCGCGGCGTCGCACAGAGCGGTCGACAGATCGGCCACGGTGAACTCGTCCGGCAGAACCCCGTGCCCATGTAGCTCGAGCCACTCGCGCAGGCCGGTATCCGGGGTGGCGACGATGTGGCAGCCATGCGCCAGGCCCTCGACGATGGAGAGCCCGATCTGCTCGCGCCAGCGCCCGTCCCGCCGGGACGGCAGGACCACGATCGAGGTGGAGATCATGAGTTCGTGCATCTCCGGCCGCCCGATCAGGCCGAGCGGCACTATCGACGAATCGGACGCCGCGGCCCGCGCCACGTCGTCAGCGAGCGGTCCGGCCCCCGCCATCGCCAGCTCCCAGCCAGCCCGGCCCAGACCCGACTCCGTCCAGGCCGCCAGGAGATCCAGTACGCCCTTCCGAGGTTCGAGAGCGCCCAGAAAGGTCACCCGCCGGAGCTTCGTACCGATCTCCTCACCGAGACATTCCTGGGGGAGATCGTTGAACAGTTCGACTCCGCCCTGCTCGGGCAGCAGTCGGACCGCCACGTAGCAGTCGCTGGCTCCGCGACTGGCCAGGGCGACCCGATCGAAGATCCACCCACTGAGGTGGCGGACGAAACCGAATGCGACACCCCGCGACCCGCCCGGAATACCCCGCAACAGCGCCGAGGGGTCGTTGTTCTCCATCGCGTACGTCACGATCCGCGTCTTGCGCCGGCACACCAGGTCGGACACGCGCACGGCGAGACCCACCGACAAGGTCAGCGGCAGTGCCCGTAACCACAGCGGCTCCGGCAGCTGCACCACGTTCCAGCGTCGCTTGAAGGCCCACAACCACGCCCACATCAGGCTCACGCGGTGGGCACTCGGCCACACCGAGCTCCGGTCCAGGTCGCCGTACCCGGAGACGTAGATTGTGATCCTCTCCGGCGACGGTCGGGACCGTTCGAAATGGGCGCTCCGCGCTTCGGGCAGCACGCGCAGAACCTGCACAGAGACCTCCTTCCTCGCCGTGCGCCGTGGCGCACGAACCATCACTACAAGCGGGCAGGCAGCACTACCGCGCGCGCCGGCTGACCGCTACTCCACCGTCGACCTCATATCGACCGCCCCCGAGCAGCTATCACGGAAACATCACAAATACCGATAACCGCATCGGAGCGGCCGTCGAGCGGGCGCACCAATGCGGCAAGAAAATCTGACTCCCGGCGATCACCATTACGCAACCCCGCCGCGTAGCGTCCTCGCACGTTCAATGGCGCCACGAAGAGGTCCTCGGCCATGCACGAGGGAATCAACCGCGCAAGGCACACTGGTCGATTGTCGGACGGCATGATGCCGCTGACCAGCGGTGAAGACACGATTTCCACCGTATCTGAGGATGCCGAGGGACCGCGCCGTAAATTTTTACGACTCCGCCCCCGAATGGCACCCGATGGGCGCGGAAACCCCACGCGACATGGGGCGATCCGGAGAGTCGGATAGTGAGATGCAACACTAGCGCGAAGATTACCCGCTTGAGTTATGGTCCTGCTGACCGAGGAACGCGAGAGTCGCCTGGAGATACCTAACTCTTATGATGACAAATCCATGCGAACCGCGCTAAACGCCAGGGTTGCGCTCCGGGCGCCCGCGGTCTCCCTTGCATCACAGGTCACGGGGCTGGTTCAGCTCGTGCTCATCCTGGCCCGGGCGGGCACGAACCAGAGCACCGACGCCTACTTCTACCTGTTCAACGTCGGTCTCGTTCCGATCCAATGCATCATCGTCGGAATGATGTATCCCTCGCTACTCAATGATCGGGGTATGTCCCGCGCCGGCTTGGCGAGGATCCGATGGTTGACACCCGCGCTCGGCCTCGTGTTCGTCACCGGAGGGGCGCTGTGGCTCACGGAGCGCGACCGGCTGCCCGTGGACCTGATCGTTTTGGCCGTCCTGAGTGGGTTGAACGCACTCGTGCAGGCACTGCTCTGGTTCAAGGCGGTCGCGGCCCAAGCCGGCGGCAACGCGCTGTGGATCTCCGGGGTCGCGTTGCCGGCGAACATCCTGGCGGTCGTCGCACTGGCCTATCCGTGGAAGTCGCCGCCGGCCGCGATGACCGTCATGGTCGGGGCACTGCTGGTGGGGAACATCGGCCTGCTCGTCGCCATGACCCGCCGAAAGGTCGGCACGGCGGTCCTCGACTCGGTCCCGCTGGTGGCACCGTCGCGATCGGGCCCGTTCTGGTTCCTCGGCAAGTCCACCGTCGGCTACCTCGGCCAGATCTTCCTGCAGTCGCTCGCGGTCCTACTCCCCGCCTCGGGTGTCACGTTCCTGAACATCGGCGTCAAGATCGTCAGCTCGGTGTCCGCGACGTTCGTGAACGCCACCATGCCCTCGCTCGTCCACCGCTCGACCGACTCCCCCCACTCCGCCCGCCAATTTCTGCGCCTCACCGTCGTGGTTGTGAGCCTCGGTGGAGCCGCGCTGGTCGCGGGGACCTGGATCATCTGGCCGAGCCTGCTCAGACCGGCCATCGTGGTGGCCCTCTGGCTGATCGCCTCGTCCGCCTCGGCCATCGCCGCCCAGATGTCGTACCGCTTCCTCACCCCGCAGATGTCGACCAGGACCATCCTCGTGGTCACCGCGGTCGTCGCGCTGACGGCGCTCTCGTCGCGGGGCACCGGCTTCGACCTCACCGTGGCGCTCTGCGCCTACGCCACGATCGACGCCGCGTCGGCGCTGCTGTTGCTCCTACCGCTGCGCGACCGGACGATGAGCCTGCTTCTCGGTGGTGTGGTGGCGGGTCTGGCCAGCACCTGGATCACGGCATACCTGTAGGCACTGCCCGGGTCGCTCGGGATGGTCAGTCGATCGGGACGGTCAGGAGGCGGCCGGCAGCAGCTGGCCGCCTCGAATGCGCCGGTCGTTGGGTTCGTCGCTGACGATGTTGCCGTCGCGCAGCCACACCTTCCGGGTGCAGTACTCGGCGACCTCCTCCTCGTGAGTGATCACCACGATGGTGCAGCCGGCCTCGTTGAGCTCGCAGAGCAGCTGCATGATCTCGGTCGTCGACTTGGTGTCCAGTGCCCCGGTCGGCTCATCGGCCAAGATGATCGAGGGATCGTTGATCAGAGCGCGCGCGATCGCGACGCGTTGCTTCTGGCCACCGGACAGCTCGCTGGGCACGTGCCGCAACCGGCTGCCAAGGCCGACCCGCTCCAACGCGGCTTTCGCCTTCGCCCGCCGGTTCCGGACCCCGTTGTAGATCAGCGGCAACTCCACGTTGCGCATCGCATCGGTGCGCGGTATCAGGTTGAACGACTGAAACACGAACCCGATCTTCCGGCCGCGGGCCCGGGCGAGCTCGGATTTCGACAGCTTGCTGACGTCGATGCCGTCGAGCATGTAGCGCCCGCTGGATGCCGTGTCCAGGCAACCCACGATGTTCATCAAGGTGCTCTTACCGGAACCGGACGGGCCCATGATCGCGACCATCTCGCCGTCTCCGACGGTGAGGTTGATGCCGTGCAGGATCTGCATATCCCCCTCCGCCATCTTGAAAGACTTGGTGACGCCCTCCAACTCGATCACGATCTTTCCTCCCCGTCGCGGTGCCTGAACCACCAACTCGTGGTTTCCGGCCCGAAGTCCACCGCTGTCTGTACCCAGTTGACCGGCCCCGCCTGTGAGTTCGCTGTGGTTTCCGTTAAAGATCTGAATGCTTTGGATCCACCGAGGTCACCGGCCCGGACGGCGCACCGGTCACCGTGACCATGGACGACCCTGTCGGGCGGACAGCCGATGGGAGACACTCCATGGCATGGCGGACGGGCTCCTGGCGACGATCACCGAGATCCTCGCGCAGCGCTCAGCCTCGGTGGCACGCCTACTGGCCGAGGCCGTCCGGCGACACTGCGCCGTCGAGCACGTGGCCCTGGTGTCCTTCCAGGGAGTCGAGTGCTCGGTCCTCGCCGCCGTCGGCCCCGAACTCCTGGCGGTCGGCACAACTGCCCCCTCGGCGTTGTCCACCAGGCTGGTCCGAACGCTCGAGGGCCGGCCCTGGTCGTCCGAGGACTTCGCCCGTGAAGCCGCCTTCGACCGACCCATCGACCAGCTCGCGGGCAAGCTCGGCATCCGCTCGGGCGCCTCTGTCCCGATCTGCTCGGCCGGTGCGGCGATCGGTGCGGTGCTGCTCAGCTCGAGGGTGGCCGGTCGGTCCTGGGCGGAGGCGATCACGCAGGTCGACGCCGTTACCGGGCTGATCGCCCTCGGGCTCGGCATCGGCCGGCAGCCCGGTGAGCCGCTGCATGCGGTCGTCGTGCACCGCGATCCCCTCACCGCGCACGGTCTGGCCCGAGTGCTCGAACGAGGCCTGCTGACGGAGGTGGTGGTCGCTGCCGGGCCGTGGGACCCCGAGCTCGCCGCGCGCGTCGCCGCCGCCGACGTCACCATCGTCGAGGCTGCCGTGCTCGGGCCGGCAGGGCTGCCGGCCGACGGGGTGAGCACCGGCCGGCTGGTGCTGATCACCGACGACCACGCCGGCGAACCCACGGCTCCGCCGCCGCGCAACGGAGCGACCGTCGTCCACCGGCGCGCCGTCCTCACCGAGCTGATCCCCGCCGTCGCACGCGCGGTCGGCCGCCCCGGTCCGTCGTGGCCGCCACCTGGCGGCGAGACGCTGACCCCTCGAGAACGCGAGCTGCTGCTCGAGTTGTGCACGGGCAGCACCTACAAGCAGATCGCCGGCCGGCTGGGGCTGTCGACGGCCACCGTCCGCGGCTACTCACGCAGCCTGTACGCCAAGCTCGACGTGCACTCCCGAGGCGAAGCGGTGCACAAGGCCGCGCAGGTCGGCCTCACCCACGGCTGATCGGCACTCACCGCCGATCCGTCCCACCCCTTCATTCGTGGGGATTCCCGCGCACCCCGCCACCCGCATCAGTGTCTGCAAGGCACCCCAGCGGTTCGCGCAGACTGCTGCTTTCCGACGAGGGGAAGAACGATGCGCGTAGCCACGTCGCCGTTCGCGCGGCTGGAGCGGCGCTTCGGTGAGCGGCTCGTCCTGCCGGGGGATGCGCGCTACGACTCCGCCCGGGCGGTGTGGAACGGCATGGTCGACAAGCGGCCCTCGGCGGTCGCCCGCTGCGGCTCCGCCGCCGACGTCGCCGCCGCGATCCGGTACGCCCGGGACGCGGGTCTGCCGCTGTCGGTCCGAGGCGGCGGCCACCAGATCGCCGGCGCCGCGGTCGTCGAGGGCGGGCTCGTGCTCGACCTGTCACCGCTGCGCACGGCCGACGTCGTCGCGGCGGAGGGCACGGCGGAGGGCACCGTCAGCGTGGGTGGCGGCGCGCTGCTGAGCGATCTCGACCGCGCGTGTTCACGGCATGGCGTCGCCGTCCCCGCCGGCGTCGTCTCACACACCGGGGTCGGTGGCCTCACCCTCGGCGGCGGAATCGGCTGGCTGTCGACAAGTCGCGGGTTGACCTGCGACAACCTGCTCGAGGTCGAGATGATCACGGCGGCCGGTGACACGCTCACCGTCGGCCCGGACGCCCACCCGGACCTGTTCTGTGCATTGCGCGGCGCAGGCGCCAACTTCGGCGTCGCCACCCGGTTCGTCTTCCGGGCCCATCCGCTCGCCGACGTCGTCGTCGGGCACCGGGACCTGCCTCTCGACGCCGCGCCGGGCGCCCTGGCGCACCTCGGCGAGGTCGTGGAGAGCCTTCCCCGCGAGCTCGCGGTGCTCGCCCGGCTCCAGCGGGTCGGCGGCGCTCCCACGCTGACCGTCGAATGGGTCTGGTCCGGCGGCCTCCGCGGCGCCGAGCGCGGCGTTGCGGCCCTCGGTCTGGGCGGGGAGGCAGCGGCTTCCCGGGTCCGCCGGTTCGCGGCGGTCCAGTCCCAGCAGGACCATCGCTTCCCGCACGGCGGCCTGTACTACCTCAAGCCCGCGCAGCTGGCCGGCCTCGGCCCCGGACAGGTCAACGCCCTGGTCGACGGCGCCTCCGAGCTGCCGGGCGGCGACCCCCAGATCGAGGTGCTCCGGCTGCGCGGCGCCGTCGAGGACGTCGACCAGGACCTGTCGGCCTTCCCCCGCCGCTCGACCGCGTTCGGTGTCAACGTCGCCGCCTGCTGGACCGACGCCGCCGACAGCGCGGAGCAGATTCGATGGGCGCGGCGGGCGCACGCCGCGATCGACGCCGCGGGGACCGGCGGCGCGTACCTCAACTTCGTCGGCACCGAGGTACCCGATCTCGAGGTCGTCTTCGGCCGGGCCGCGCTCGACCGGCTCCGCCGCGTGAAGCGCGACTACGACCCCGACGACGTCTTCCGAC
>DASXJE010000247.1 GCA_036497565.1 Mycobacteriales bacterium | reverse complement strand
CGGCCGATCCGGTGGGCCAGCCCCATGGCGATGTTGGCGATCGAGGCCGTCCGGCTCACGATCACGTCGCTTCTCGTCTTCTCCTCGTAGCACCCGAGGACGACGAGGACCCCGCCGGGCAGGAGGAGATCGTGCAGCCGGTCGAGTGCCGGACCGAGGGGCATGTGGTGGATGACGGCCAGGCTGGTGATGACGTCGTACGCGGCCAGGTCGAGGGTCGGGTCGAGCACGTCGCCGACCAGGAATCGGACGTTCCCGGCGGCCGGTGTCCGGGAACGGGCGACCGCGACGATGTCCGGCGCGACGTCGACGGCATCGATCGCGCCGGCCCGGCGGGCGAGGCGCCGGGCGAAGTCGCCCTTGCCGCAGCCCACGTCGAGCCCGCGGCGGAACCGCCTGGGGATCCGCCGGAGCAGGGTGCGGTGGTAGTGGGCGTTGTGATCCCACTGCAGTCTGCGCATGGCCGCGTTGATCGCGACTTCCGCAAGTCCGGGGCGCCTGGTCGACTCGGTGGCGTGGGACACGCGGACGATCATTGCGGATGGCGGGCCTACCGCCAGCCTCGGGCCTGGCTTTCCGGCAGACTGAGGACATGTGCGGTCGCTACGTCAACGTCGCCTCGACGGCCGACCTCCGCGACGAGTACGACGTCGAGCAGGTGCTCGGCAACGATCTCGCCCGGTCCTGGAACATCGCTCCGACCGACCCGGTGCGCGCGGTCATGAAGCGGCGGCCGCACGGCGAGAGTGAGGACGAGGACGCCCCGCGGGTGCGGCAGCTGCGCACCCTGCGGTGGGGCCTGGTCCCGGGCTGGTCCCGCGATCGCCGCGGCGCCGCGAAGATGATCAACGCCCGCGTCGAGACCGTCACCAGCAAGCCGGCGTTCAAGGCGGCGGCCGCACGCCGACGTTGTCTGTGTCCCGCCCAGGGATATTTCGAGTGGCAGAACACCGATGACGGAAAGGTGCCGCACTTCCTGCACGACCCCGACGGCGGGCGGATCGCCTTCGCCGGGCTCTACGAAGTCTGGCGTGATCCCGCGCTCGCCGAGGACGATCCCGATCGGTGGGTGTGGACCTGCACGATCATCACCCGGCCCGCGGCCGATCTGCTCGGTCACATCCACGACCGCACGCCCGTGATCGTGCCCGCCGAACTGCAGGAGTCCTGGCTCGACTGCACCGGCGACGACCCGGCGGACGCGCAGCAGATTCTCGACGTGGTCCCGGAGCCGCACCTGCAGCCGGACGTCGTGTCGGCGGCGGTCGGCAACGTCCGGAACAACGGTCCCGAACTCATCCGTCCGGTCGATGCATCGCAGCTCTACACCCAGGAGCGGCTCCCGCTCGAGGAGGTCAGTGAGCCCGGAACGCCTCCTCGAGCCAGCTCCCGACCACGTCGGGATTGACCTTCGCGTCGATGAGGAGCGACCGGTCGCGCCGGCCGAGCCAGTCTTTGACCGCGTCGAGGTCGGACAGGGTGCGGACGGTCACCCCGTCCAGTCCGGCGCCGCGCGCGAGGGCGGCGAGGTCGGTGTCGGGGAACTGGGCCAGGTCGACGGAGTGGCCGTGCGGGCGGAAGTGGTGCACCTCGGCGCCGTACGCCGCGTCGTCATAGACAACGATGAGCATCGGTACGCCGAGCCGGGCGACGGTGTCGAGCTCACCGAGCGCCATCATCGCCCCGCCGTCGCCGAGTACGGCCACGGTGAGCCGGTCCGGTCGGGCTGCGGCCGCACCGATCGCCGCACCCAGGCCCAGCCCGACCGACTGGAACGCCTGGCCGAAGACGAACCCGGCGGCGTCGGGCACCGACAGGTACATGACCGGCCAGCCCATGAAATGGCCGGAGTCCACCGCCACGGTGCGCTCGGCGGGAAGCATCTTCTCGAGTGCGATCGTGAATGTCCGCGGATCGATCACCGATCCGGTTCCGGCGTCGGTGAACGGCTGTTCCGACCACTGCCCGGCCGCGATCCGCGCGGCGAGCTGCGGCGTACGCAACCCGGTCGACCGGTGTCCGCGCCGGTCGAGCTCGTCGCACAGCGCGCGAGCGGTCGTGGCCGCATCGGCGACCACCGCGACATCGACCGGGCGGTGTGCGCCGACCGCGTCGGCGTCGATGTCGACCTGCACCAGGGTGGCCTTCGGGAAGAGGCTTCCGTGCCCGCTGGTCCACACGTTCAGCGACGCACCGAAGGCCACGACCAGGTCGGTGTCGGTCAGCAGTTCGGCGGCGGACGGGGGAGCGAGGCCCCCGGAAATACCGACGGAGTAGGGGTTTTCGGCGAAGAGCCCGTGGCCGTTCCCGGACGTGGCGAGGATTGCGCCGACGCGTTCACCCAGCGCCTCGATCGCGGCGCCGGCGTCGCCGACCACGGCGCCGCGGCCGGCGAGCAGTACCGGCCGACTCGCCTGCAGCAGCAGGGCGGTGATCTCGTCGACGGTGTCGGCGCCGGGAGCGGGGAGCCGGCGCGGGGACGACGTGGTGGGCGGATCCGTGACGGGGCACTCGGCCGCCTGTACGTCGAGCGGCAGCATGAGTACGACGGTGCGCCGGTCGGTGACCGCCCGCTCGTACGCGCGGGTCGCGTCGGCGATCGCGGTCTGCGGTGTGTAGACCCGTTCCACGACGGCGCCGACCGCACCGACCAGGCGGTCCTGGTCGATGCGGAAGTTGGACCGGATCGCTGCCGCAGAGGTGTCCGCGGCCAGGACCAGGACCGGCGTACGGCTCTTCGCGGCCTCGGTGATCGCCGTCATCGCATTGGTCAGCCCGGGACCCTGGTGCACCGTCGCGACGCCGACCCGACCCGTCACCCGGGCGTAGCCGTCGGCCATGGCGACGGCGGCGGTCTCCTGCCGGGCGGCGAGGTAGCGCGCCCCGCCGGTGCACAGCGCGTCGGCGACGATCAGGTTGCCGCTGCCGACGACGCCGAAGACCTGGTCGACACCGAGTGCCGCGAGCCGGGCCCCGACGGCCTCCGCGACGTTCACGACGACACCAGCGCGAGGACGCGACTCGGACTCCCGGACCCGGTCTCGATCGGCAGCGGCGCCACCACCAGAACGGCGCCGGTCGCCGGCAGCTCGGCGACGTTGACCAGCTGGGTCAGGCCGAATTTGCCGGCCCCGAGCAGGAAGGTGTGACAGGGGAACGGCGGATCGAAGGAATGCGCCGCACCAGCATCGGTGCCGACGGTCTCCACCCCCATCCCGATGATCGCGGTCTCCTCGGCCAGCCACCGCGCGCAGTCCGGGTCGACGCCCGGCGTGTGCGGGCCGGTCTCGTCGCTGTTGAGGAACGCCCCGGCGTCGCCGCCGCGCGCGTCCCATCCGGTGCGGTAGAGCAGCCACCCACCAGGCGGCAACCCGCCGTGGGTTTCCTCCCACGCGCGCACGTGGTCGCGGGTAAGTAGAAAGTCCGGGTCGGCGGCGCACTCGGCGCTCTTGTCGATCACGACCGCGGGCGCGATCAGCTGCTCGACCGGCACCTGGGACACGTCGAGGCCGTCCCGCCCCGACACCCAGTGCACCGGCGCGTCGAAGTGGGTGCCGACATGCTCACCGGCCGAGAATGAGTTCCAGTACCAGGCCGGTCCGCGGTCGTCGTAACGGCTCAGCTCGTGCAGCGCGAATCCCGGAGTGTTGACGAACGGCTCGGGTAGCTGCAGCACCGGTGTGCGGTCGGAGAGCGGCGCGGTCAGGTCGACGACCCGGATCGCTCCGGTCGCGATCCCGCCGAGCAGTGCGGGCAGTCCGTCCACGTCGTCCTCCCTCATGTGTCGACGCCGGCGACGTGCGCGACGTAGCGGTCGGCGGATCGGCGTACGGCGCCCGCGCCGTCGCGGACCACGACCCGGCCCCACCATCCGCCGTAGACCCGGTCGAACTGGTAGCGCTCGACCCGGCCGGCGATCTGCTGCACGGTCGCGGCATCGAGCGGGATCAGGTTGGGGTAGCTCCACATGAAGCTCACCCAGTCGCGGTCCTGCACGACCGTGATGGTGTCGCCGGTGAGCAGCGCACCGCGCCCATCGGAGCCGTCCGGCCAATGCAGGACGGCGGCGCCGTCGAAGTGGCCGCCGATGCGCGCGAGCGTGAGGCCAGGCACCGGCTCGATCTCGTCCGCCCACAGCTCGACCCGCGGCGACGGCCGCTGTATCCACTGCTGGTCGGCCGCGGGAATCAGGATCCGCGCATCGAACGTGTCGGCCCACTCGACGCAGGCGGCGTAGAAGTGCGGGTGGGACATGCACACCGCGGCGATGCCGCCGCGACGGCGTACCTCCTCGACGGCCCGGTCGTCGACGAGGGAGACGCAGTCCCACAGCACATTGCCCTGGCCGGTGGCGAGGAGCAGCGCCCGCTGTCCGATCGCGAACGACGGCTCGGTGCCGATCCCGAGCAGGCCCGGCTCCTCTTCGCGCAGATCGCTGCGGTGGTCGCGGGCCAGCTCGGCCATCGTCGTCCACTGCTGCCCGCCCCAGCCGACGTATTGCCGTTCGTCCTGGCAGATCGGGCAGCCGGGTGGCGGCTCGGGGGTGTCGGGATGCTGCACTCCGCAGGTCTGGCAGATCCATGCCGGCATCGCCGCCACCACCTCCAGTCGTCGGACCTGGCTGAGTCTGCCGTGGCGCGGAGCTCGCCATTACCCCGGGCCTCACCCGGGGTCGCCGCGGGACCGGAGACATGGTGTGCTGAGCGGCGATGGCCGACGAACTGGCGGAGTTGACGGTGGCCGACGCGGTCGCGTGGCGGAAGTGGCTGTCCCGTCACCATGACGGCTCGCCCGGGGTGTGGTTGGTCCTCGCCAAGAAGGGCACGACCGACCCGACCAGCGTCACCTACGCACAGGCGCTCGACGAGGCGCTGTGCCACGGCTGGATCGACGGACAGGTACGGCGCCGCGACGACGCCACCTACCGGCAACGCTTCACCCCGAGGCGGCCGCGCAGCCCCTGGTCGGCGAACAACGTCGACAACATCGCCCGGTTGCTCGCCGCGGACCGGATGCACCCGGCCGGTCTGGCTGCGGTCGAGCGGGCGAAGGCCGACGGGCGGTGGGAGGCGGCGTACTCCGGTCAAGCCGGGATGCCGGTGCCCGCCGATCTCGCCGCGGCCCTCGCCGCACAGCCCCAAGCCGCGGCGATGTTCGACATCCTCACCGCCCAGAACCGCTACGCCGTCCTTTACCGGATCGAAGGCGCCAAGCGTCCCGAGACGCGGGCCCGCCGGATCGAACAGTTCGTCGCGATGCTGGCCCGCGGCGAGACGATCCATCCCCAGAAGCGGACTCTCGGAGCGACATGACCTATCCGCCGATCGACCCCTATGAGCACGGGATGCTCGACGTCGGCGACGGTCAGCAGATCTACTGGGAGACCAGCGGCAATCCCGACGGCAAGGCGGCACTCGTGCTGCACGGGGGACCGGGTTCTGGCGGTACGCCGGGAAGCCGCCGCAACTACGACCCCGCCGTCTACCGGATCGTGGTGATGGACCAGCGGGGCGCCGGACGCAGCATCCCGCACGCCAGCGAGCACGACGCCGACATGTCGGTGAACACGACCGAGCACCTGCTCGCGGACATGGAACTCCTGCGCAAACACCTGGGCATCGACCGCTGGCTGCTCTGGGGCGGATCGTGGGGCGTGACGCTCGCCCTCACCTACGCGGAGCGCTACCCGGAGCGGGTGACCGCCATGGTCCTCGCGTCGGTGACGATGACCCGCCCGGCCGACGTGCACTGGCTCTACCACGGCGTCGGCATGTTCTTCCCCGAGGAGTGGCAGCGGTTCCGGAACACGG
>DASXJE010000246.1 GCA_036497565.1 Mycobacteriales bacterium | reverse complement strand
CTTCGGCTGCGATCGCTGGGCATCGCCCCTTCCCGCGGACCGGAGTGTCCGGTCGAGCCGATCGACGTCGGCGAGGCCGGCGAGCCCGCGACGGTCGAGGGCATCAACGGGATCTGGCGGGTCGACCCGTCCCTGATTGGCCTTCCCTTCTCCGGGCGCGCCGCGCTGCTGTCACCCTTCGACCGGCTGGTCGACGACCGGAAACGCACCCGCGAGCTCTTCGACTTCGACTATCAGCTCGAGATGTACAAGCCGGCCGCCAGACGCCGATGGGGATACTTCACCCTCCCGATCCTCTACGGCGACCGGCTCGTCGGAAAACTCGACGCCACCGCCGACCGCGCGGCAGGGGCACTCCGCGTCGACGCCGTTCACCAGGACACCCCGTTCACCACGACGATGAAAACCGCCGTGGATCGCGAGATCAAGGATCTGGCCCACTGGCTCGACCTGGACCTCTGGCCGGCCGAGTGAGTTCAGGACTTCGCGCCCACGCGGAGTCCGTCGAGCACGAGCCCCAGTAGCCGCTCGCTCTGTTTCGGGTCGGGGTTCGGCGCCATGGTCATGCCCCCGACGAGCCGCATCACGTCGAGGACATCCACATCGCGCCGGATGACCCCCTCGTTCTGCGCGCGGACGACCACGGACTCGGCTGCCTCCCGGATCGCCACGCGGCAGTGCGAGATCAGGTCGGAGTCCTTGCCCACGGACTCGGCGAGCTCGGCGAAGAGCACCCGCTTGGTCATGGCGTAGGACACGAACCGGGTCAGCCAGGCGACGAGTGCCTCCCACGGCGGGAGGGACCGGACCTCGTCCGCGAGCGTCCCGAGCGAATCGACATCGTCCCGGTAGACGGCCTCGACGAGGGCCAAGCGGGTCGGGAAGTGGCGGTACAGGGTGCCGATTCCGACACCGGCCCGCCGGGCCACCTCCTCGAGCGACGCGTCGGCGCCCTGCTCGCTGAAGGCGGCGCGAGCCTCGGACAGCAGCCGCTCGTAGTTGCGCCGGGCGTCCGACCGCATGGGGCGGCCCGGGCTCGATTCGGCCTCGATCGTCATGTCGACGCGCACTCCTTCAAATATCTCCTTGCGTACCGGAGGCTGCCTCCGTATCGTAATCGGAGGAGGCCTCCACTTTAGCTCAACTGCACTCCCATCTTCCACCGAAGGGACTCTCCAACACCATGACGTCCCCGTCTGTCCTCCTCCGTCCCACCGGCCGGAGTCCAGCGGCCGACCGTACCCGGTCGATCGCGCTGGCCATCATCCTCACGTGCCAGCTGATGGTCGTGCTCGACGCGACCATCGTCAACGTCGCCCTGCCTGACATCCAGCGGGCGCTGCACTTCTCCACCTCGGGCCTGTCCTGGGTGCTCAACGCGTACACGCTGACCTTCGGCGGGCTGCTGCTGCTGGGCGCGCGGGTCGGCGACATCCTCGGTCGACGGCGCACCTTCATCATCGGCATCGCCGTGTTCACCGGATCCTCGTTGCTCGGCGGATTCGCACTCTCCCCCGGCTGGCTGTTGGCGGCGCGAGCGCTGCAGGGCGTGGGCGGCGCGATCGCCGCGCCGCAGGCACTCGCTCTGCTGACGACGATGTTCGACGAGGGCCGCGAGCGCACCCGCGCGCTCGGCCTCTACGCGGCCGTATCGATCGGTGGCGCCGCGGTCGGCCTGATCGCGGGAGGCATCCTCACCGAGTTCGTCTCCTGGCGGTGGGTGCTCTTCGTCAACGTGCCGATCGGGATCGCCCTGCTGCTGGCCACACCCCGGTTCCTGCCGGAGTCCGAGCGCCACCGCGGCCGGTTCGACTTCGCCGGAGCCATCACCTCGACGCTCGGCATGGTGGGGCTGGTCTACGGCTTCGTCAGTGCCGCCAGCGACGGATGGCGCAGCCCGGAGACCATCGGTGCCTTTGCCGTCGGTGCCGTGCTGCTCACCCTGTTCCTCGCGATCGAGTCGCACACGATGGAGCCGATCACCCCGCTCGGCCTCTTCCGCGACCGCAACCGCGCGGCGTCGTACGTCGGCCGGCTGCTGCTGGTCGCCGGGATGTTCGGGATGTTCTTCTTCCTCACCCAGTTCATGCAGAACGTCCTCGGCTACAGCCCGCTGGCCACCGGATTGGGCTTCCTGCCGCTCACCGTCGCGTTGTTCAGCACCTCGCAACTCAGCGCCCGCGTCCTGGTCGAGCGCTACGGCGCCAAGCCGGTGATGGTGCTGGGGATCAGCCTGTCCACGCTCGGCACGGCATGGCTGACCCAGCTGACGGTGCACAGCAGCTACCTGTCCATACTCGGGCCGCTGGTGCTTTTCGGCGCCGGCAACGGACTTGCCTTCGTTCCGCTCACGGCCGCGTCATTGGCCGGTGTCGACCGACGGCACGCCGGCGCCGCGTCCGGGCTGGTCAACGTGATGCAGCAGGTCGGGGGTTCGCTCGGTCTGGCGATCCTCGTCACCGTGTTCGGTGCGGCGAGCAGGCACGCCGCGCAGGTACACACCGCCGGCGAGTCGCCGATCGCCTACCAGCACCACGTCCTGGCGGACGCCATCGCGACGGCCTTCATCGGCTCGGCGGTGTTCACGGCAGGAACGCTCGCAGTGATCGTCCTCGTGCTGCGCACGCGGCGGGTTGCCCCACCCGTCGTCGAGCGGCCTGAGCCGTCGACCGAGCTGGTGGAGGCAGACTGACCGAGTGCGTCGTGACTTCGCGTTCCTCGACTCAGCCCGCCCGCTCGCCTTCGCCCACCGCGGAGGCGCAGCGGGCGGGCTCGAGAATTCGCTGGCCGCGTTCGAGCGCGCCGTGCGGCTCGGCTATCGCTATCTCGAGACCGACGTGCACGTCACCGCCGACGGCGTCCTGCTCGCCTTCCACGACACGACGCTGGACCGGGTGACCGACCGGGTCGGCCGGATCTCCGACCTCCCCTACGCCGAGGTCGCGGCCGCCCGGATCGGCGGGGTCGAGCCGATCCCACGCCTGGAGGACCTGCTCGGCGCCTGGCCCGACGTCAAGGTCAACGTCGACGTCAAGGTGCCCGGCGCGATCGACGCCCTGGTCGAGGTCATCCGACGGACCGGGACTATCGACCGGGTCTGCGTAGCGGCCTTCTCCGAAGCACGCGTCGCCCGGGCCCGGGCGGCGCTCGGCCCACGGCTGTGTACGGCGCTCGGCCCGCGTGGAGCGCTCGCCCTGCGCCTGTCGTCCTACGCAGGGGGCCGGGGTGCGGGCGGGCTCGGTCGGGTCCCGTGTGCCCAGGTTCCTGCCCGGGTCGGCCCGTTATCGGTGGTCGACGACCGGTTCGTGGCTACTGCTCATGGTTTGGGGATACAGGTCCACGTCTGGACGGTGGACGACCCGGTGCAGATGCGGCGCCTGCTCGACCTCGGCGTCGACGGCATCATGACGGATGAGATCGAGGCGCTGCGCGACGTCCTGGCCGCCCGGCAGGAGTGGTCCGGACCCAGCAGGTGAGCCGTCTCACGCCGGTGGCCATCCGAACGGAGGCGTGAGCCGAACCTGGGTGGGGAATCTTTACCCTGACGATCACGTTGGACGACTGGAAAGCAACACTCACCCTCCCGGGAGGGATAAATCATGGCAGAGCGCACGCTCCGCGGCAGCCGTCTCGGGTCTGTCAGCTACGAAACGGACCGTAACACCGAACTCGCCCCTCGTCAGGATGCGGAATACCGCTGTCGGCACGGCCACGTTTTCAGCGTGCCGTTCTCCGGCGAGGCCGAGGCCCCGCAGACGTGGGAATGTCGGCTCGACGGCACGGTCGGCAAGCTGATCGGCGGACCGGACCCCGAGGCCAAGAGCGGGAAGGCTCCGCGTACCCACTGGGACATGCTTATGGAACGCCGCACGATCGCGGACCTCGAGGAGGTCCTCGCCGAGCGGCTGGAGATGCTCAAGGGCCGACGCTCGGCAGCGAAGAAGAGCGCCTGATCCCAGACTGACGTCGAGGGGCCCTCATCCGGATTCGGATGGGGGCCCCTTTTCGCTGTGCGGCCGGTCAGCCGCCGGAGGTCGCCAGCTCGGCGTCCGCGGGAACGCCGAGGTCGTCGCGGTCGACGAGCCACCGCTCGGGCAGGATCACCCGCCGCGGCGCCCCGGTCGTCCGGCCGCGCGGCGACTCGGCCACGCCAACCGGGAATGGTTCGTCGGCCGGAAACCCCGCGAGCAGGTCGTCGAGCTCGACGAGTGAGCTGACCCGCCCGAGCCGGAGCCGCGTGTGGCTGCCGAGCGGGAAGCCCTTGGTGTACCAGCTGGTGTGCTTACGGAAGTCGATCAGACCGCGGGCCTCGCCCTTCCACTCGGCCATCAGCCGGGCATGTCGGCGCATCACCGCCGCCACCCCGCCGAGGTCCGGCGGCGGCGCGGGGGCGGTGCCGGCGAACGCCGCGGCGAGCTCACCGAACAGCCATGGCCGGCCCATGCAGCCGCGACCGACCACGACACCCGCGCAGCCCGTCTCGCGCATCATGCGTAGCGCATCGGCCGCCGTCCAGATGTCACCGTTGCCGAGCACCGGCACGGACAGATCCGCCGCAAGCTCGCCGATCGGCGCCCACTGCGCCGTACCGGAGTAGAGCTGTGCCGCAGTCCGTCCGTGCAATGCGACCGCCTGGGCACCCTCTGCCTGCGCGATCCGCCCGGCCTCGCGGTAGGTGAGATGGTCGGGGTCGATCCCGAGCCGCATCTTCACGGTGACGGGAACGGCCCCAGCGGCCCGGGACGCGGTCGCGACGATGTTCGCGAACAGCCGCCGCTTCCACGGCAGCGCCGAACCTCCGCCGCGTCGGGTGACCTTGGGTACCGGGCAGCCGAAGTTGAGGTCGACGTGGTCCACCCGGCCTTCGCCGACCAGAATCCGGACCGCCTCACCGACGACGTCCGGGTCGACGCCGTAGAGCTGCAGGCTGCGCGGTGACTCCCCCGGCCCGAACGCCGTCATCGCCAGCGTCTTCTCGTTGCGCTCCACGACGGCGCGAGACGTGATCATCTCGCTGACGTAGAGACCGGCCCCGTGCTCCCGGCACAGCTGGCGGAATGGCGCGTCGGTGACACCGGCCATGGGGGCGAGGACGACCGGCGGCCACACGGCATGTGGGCCGATCCGCAACGCGGCGGGAACCGTGGCGTCGGCGGTCACTGCTCGATCTCCCCTTCGATGACCGGCGGGTCGCCGTCATCGTTCTTCGGCGCGGCCGGGCCGCGCTTGGACCGCACCCGTCGGGTCGCGAAGCCTCCGGCCGCCCCCGCCGCACCGACCAGACCCATCCGCTTGGTGACGAGAATCATGGCGAGGCGGCGGAAGACCGACCGCGTCACCGGCAGCAGACACAGCAGGCCCACCGCGTCAGTCACGAAGCCGGGGGCGAGCATGAGCGTCCCACCGACGATGACCAGCGCGCCGTCGATCACCTCGCGGTGCGGCACCCGGTGATCGGCGGTGGCCTGGGTGAATGCCCGCCAGGCCCGGCCGCCTTCGTGACGCAGCAGGAGGGCGCCGGCGAGGGACGACACCAGCAGGAGCAGCACGGTCGGCAGGAACCCGATCGCTCCGCCCACGAGGATGAAGACCCAGATCTCGAGCGCGGGTATGGCGATGAGGAGGAACACCGCGAGGAAGATCACCGCGCTACCTCCCCCTGTCGGACGGCGCGGCCCGCGCGCGCGCCCCGCGACTGCGGTTGGACAGGCCCCACCAGGTGACCCGCCACAGCGCCTCGGCCACGATCGCGCTGCTCATCTTGCTCATGCCGCGGGCGCGCTCGGTGAAGGTGATCGGCACCTCGACGACCCGGAAGCCCGCCCGCCACGCCTGCCAGGCCAGGTCGACCTGAAAGCAGTAGCCCTGCGAGGAGATCGTGTCGAGCGGCAATTCGGCGAGGACGTCGCAGCGGTAGGCCCGGAAGCCGCCGGTCGCATCGCGAAGGGGCATCCGAAGCGCCAGCCGGGTATAGAGGTTTCCGCCCCGGGAGAGCAGTCGCCGGCTGCGTGGCCAGTTGCGCACCGCTCCGCCCGCCACCCATCGCGACCCGAGGACGAGATCGGCCGACCGCAGCGCGGAGAGCAGCCTCGGCAATTCCTCCGGGGCATGCGACCCGTCGGCGTCCATCTCGACCACGACGTCGTACCCACGCTCGAGGGTCCACCGGAATCCGGCGATGTAGGCCGCCCCGAGTCCGGCTTTCGCGGCCCGGTGCAGGACGTGCACCCGGCCGTCGGCCGCGGAGAGCTTGTCGGCGATCTCGCCGGTGCCGTCGGGGCTGCCGTCGTCGACGATCAACGCGTCGGCCTCGGGCACGGCGGCCCGGAGCCGGTCGACGATCGGCTCGATGTTGGCGGCCTCCTCGTAGGTCGGGATGACGACGAGCACACGATTGAACCCGCCGGGGTAGCCGCTCATGCGTTCTCCCGCTCCCGGTCCGGGTGCACGCTCATCGGTGGTGCCGGACGCCCGCGTTCGGACCGCCGTACCACCACCGCGGTCAGCAGGGCGATGCCCGCCACCCCCGTCAGCACCCACTCCGGTATCGCGCCCAGTCGGGTGGCGACGGTGGTGCCCGACTGCACCGCCACCGGCAGGTCGAAGCGCGCCGCCGTGAAGATCTTCGACTGCGCCCGGACCCGGCCGTCCGGCGCGATGATCGCGCTGATGCCGCTGGTCGAGGACACGATGACCGAACGGTCATGCTCGACGGCGCGGATCCGGGCCATCGCCAGCTGCTGCGGGCTTTCGGCCGTGTGCCCGAACGTCGCATTGTTCGTCTGTACGACGAGGACCTGCGCACCGCCGTCGACGTCGTCGGCGACGAGTCCGTCGTAGGCCACCTCGAAACAGATCACGTCGCCGATGGTGAGCCCTCCGATGTGCAGGTCACCGCTGCCCTCGCCGGCAAGCATGTCCCGGGGCACCAGGTCGACCTTGGATGTCACCAGCCGCGCGAGGCTGCGCAGCGGAATGTATTCGCCGAAGGGCACCGGATGCCGCTTGAGGTACGTCGCCCCGGGACCGGTCCGCGGGTCCCACACGATCCCGGCGTTGCGGACGTGGTTGCCCGGTCCGTCGAGGATCGCGCCGACGAGGATGGGGACGCCGACCGCGCGGGCCGCCTGGTCGATCAGCGCCGCCGCGTCCGGGTTGTCGAGCGGGTCGATGTCGGAGGCATCCTCCGGCCAGACGACGAACGCCGGTCGGGGTTGCGCGCCGGATCGGATCTGCCCGGCCAGGACCAGGGTCTGGCGCACGTGGTCGTGGAGCACGGCTTCCCGCTGGGCGTTGAAGCCCAGCCCGAGCCTGGGCACGTTGCCCTGCACCACCGCGATCTGGACCTGGCGGGACCGGTCGCCGGTCTGCACGCTGAGCCCCAGCAGGAGTCCGACCAGCGGCACCGCGAGGACTCCGGCGGCCGCGAGCGCCGCGACCACCCGGACGTCGCGGCGCAGCCCGCGCTGGACGGCGTAGGCCGCGAGGCATCCGGTCAGCGCGACCGCGAAGGTCACCAACGGCGCCCCGCCGAACGCGGCGAAGGGCACGAACGGTCCATCCGGCTGACTGAAGGCGAGCCGCCCCCACGGGAACCCGCCGAACGGCAACCGGTCGCGCAGCGCCTCCTCGGCAACCCACAGCGCCGCCGCCCACACCGGCCAGTAGGGCAGCCGGGAGGTGACGGCGAGGGCAGCGCCGAGCGCGGCGATGAACAGTGCCTCGGCGACGCTGAGGAGGAGCCACGGGACGGCGCCGACGTAGGTGCCGCTCCACCGGAGCAGCGGGATGAAGAAGGCGAGTCCGAAGACCAAACCGTAGAGAGCGCCGGAGCGGGCCCGTCGGCCGCGCACCACGAAGGAGAGGGTCCCGGCCGACACCGCGGCCAACGGCCAGTAGCCGAACGGCGGGAAGGCGAGGACGAGCAGGCCGCCGGCCGCGAGCGCGAGGAGGAACGAGAAGCGGCGAGGGGCCGGCCGGCTCGGTGACCGCACGCTGCGTGGCCTCCCGCTCCGCTTGACGTCACGCGGCGCACCGCGGGCGGCCGCGGCTTCGCGGCCACCCCACTCTACGGCGGAGCGGTGTCTCGGGGGGCGGCTGCGGGGGGCTCGGCGGGACCTTCGGACCGACCGGGCGGCTGCTGGCTGCAGACGACCGAGCCGTTGTCTACTGGCCTGCCGAGCCCCCTTTCAGCTGGCCCGTCGCCGACACGACGACCCCCTTCGGTACGCCGTTCCGACGCCGAACCGCGGTGCGCGCCGGATCCGCGCAACCCGTTCGACGGCGTTACCCGCCTTTGGCTGTCCCCGGTTGTCCGGCGGCACCCAGTCGGCTGGCGATGCGTACGTAACGGCTGTCCGATCGCCCCGTTGTGCGAGACGTGAGGGACCATATCCGTACTCGGCTACCCCCCGTCAACCCACCCGTTACCCACAGTTGACCATGTATCCGCAGGTCAGCGGCACTTTTGCGGC